>JBDTXY010000006.1:0-21844 GCA_040005945.1 Acidobacteriota bacterium | reverse complement strand
CTCTCCGCCGCCCGCACCCCGATCGGCTCATTCCTGGGGAAGCTGTCTTCTCTCACCGCGCCCGCCCTGGCCGCGGCGGCGATTCGCGCGGCGCTCGAGCGCGCCGGCGTCGCTCCCGATCAAGTCGAGCAGGTCGTCTTCGGAAACGTGCTGCAGGCCGGCCTGGGACAGGCTCCCGCGCGCCAGGCCTCCCTGGCCGCGGGCCTCCCCAATACGGTGCCGTGCGTGACCGTGCACAAGGTCTGCGGCTCCGGCATGCGGGCGGTGATGGACGCCGGCAACGCCATCAGCGCCGGGGAATACGCGCTGGCGGTCGCCGGCGGCATGGAGTCGATGTCCAACGCGCCCTACCTCCTGGAGCGGGCGCGGACCGGCCTGCGGATGGGAAACGCAACGCTGGTGGATTCGATGATCCGCGACGGGCTCTGGGATCCCTACGCGGATGTTCACATGGGCACCTGCGCCGAGCTGTGCGTCGGCAAGTATCACTTCACTCGCCAGGAGCAGGACGCATACAGCCTCGAGTCCTACCGGCGCGCGCAGAACGCGGCGAAGTCGGGCCTCTTCGCCGACGAGATCGCGCCGGTCTTGGTGCCCCAGAAAAAGGGCGATCCCGTGTCGATCGACGCCGACGAGGAGCCTTTCGCCGCGCCCCTGGACAAGATGCCGACGCTCAAGCCCGCCTTCCAGAAGGACGGCACCGTCACGGCGGCCAACTCCTCCAAGATCAACGACGGGGCCGCGGCCCTGGTTCTGGCCAGCGAAGAAAGGGCCAAGGCCGGAGGCTGGAAACCGATTGCCCGCATCCTGGCCTATGCCGGCGTGGCGCAGGCGCCGGAATGGTTCACGACCGCGCCGGTGGCAGCGGTGCAGAAGCTGCTGGCGAAAACGGGCCTCTCGGTCTCCGACATCGACCTCTTCGAGGTCAACGAGGCGTTCGCTGCGGTCGCGATGGCGGCGATCCGGGAGCTGGGCCTGGACCCGGCGCGGGTCAACGTGCGCGGCGGCGCCGTGGCGCTGGGGCATCCCATCGGGGCCTCCGGAGCCCGGATCTTGACGACGCTGATCCACGCCCTCCGCAGGGAGGGCAAGCGTCGCGGGATCGCCGCGATTTGCATCGGCGGAGGAGAGGCCACGGCCATGCTCGTCGAGACTGCCTGACGCTTCCGGCGTTCGATCTGGTCGTCGGCGGGGAACCGCGCTTTGGGCCCGAGGCGCCGTGGGCCTGGCGGCTGCTTTCGGGATACGCGCGGCAACTTCCGGCGGCGCGGCGGACCGAGATGCCGGGACGAACGCCCCGCGTCGCGGACGCCGCCGGAGACTCCGCGATCGTCCTGGTCCAAGCCGACGCCGAGTCGTACCTGCTGCCGGAGGCCGGGCGCCGGCTGATCGAGGCCCTGTCGGGCCATCCCGAGCTCGCGCTGGTGCTCCCGGTCTCCAATGAAGCCTGGACCGAAGAGGCGCGCGCGGCTCCGCCCTTTCTCTACTCGACGCCCACCTTGATGAGCGAGGCCGTGTCCGCGATCGCGGCCCGCGGCGGACTCCTCCGGCCGGCCGCGTCTCCCGCGTCGCCCGTCTACGCCGTCCGCCGCGAGGCGCTTCGGCAGCTGCCGCCGGATCTGCCTCTGGAGCGCGTCCCGGAAGCGGCGCATGGCCGCGGCCTCGCGGCGGCGATCGACCCCGGCTCCTATGTCCATCGGTACGGCGCCATGGACGCTTCGGCGCGTGAGGACCTCGCCGCGAAGCTCCCGAACGGAGCCGCGGCCGTCCTGGACGTCGGCTGCTCGCGGGGGGCCACGGCCCCGGCGCTGCGCTCCCGGGGCGTGCGGCGCATCGTCGGAGTCGAGCCGGACCCCGAGGACGCGGCGCAGGCCGCCCGGCTCTACGACCGCGTCTTGACGGCCCGGCTGGAAACGATCACGGAGGACTGGGCCTCCCAGTTCGACGGGGTGCTCTTTGGCGACGTCCTCGAGCACCTCGAGGATCCCTCCGATGCCCTCGTGCGCGTGCGCCCGTGGTTGACGGGCAATGGCGTCGTCATCGCTTCCGTGCCCAACGTCGGGCATTGGTCCATCATCGACGACCTCTTTCGAGGTCGCTTCGACTACGTCCCGTACTCGCTGCTGTCCGGGACACATGTTCGCCTCTTCACGCGCCGCACGCTGGTGGACCTGTTCGAGGCATCGGGGTATCGGATCGAGGAGATCACGACGCTCCTCCTGCCGGCCTCCCCGATGGGCCGGGCGCGGCTGGATCGCATGCGCTCCTTTCCGGGAGCGTCGGGAGATCTCGAGGTCGCCGAGTTTCTGGTCGTCGCGCGCGCGGACGCCTGATCGCGTCTGGACCGAAGCGGTTATCATCGGCCGGGATGATCCAGAAGGTCGTGGGCAGCGCCGGCGAGGCGGTGGCCGACGTCCGCGACGGCGCCACGATCGTCGTCGGGGGGTTCGGGCTCTGCGGCATCCCCGAGAACCTCATCGGGGCGCTGGTCCAACGCGGCGTCCGTGATCTGACGATCGTGTCCAACAACTGCGGGGTGGACGACTGGGGGCTGGGGCTGCTGCTGGCCCGGCGCCAGATCCGGAAGATGGTGTCCTCCTATGTGGGAGAAAACGCCGAGTTCGAGCGGCAGTTCTTGAGCGGCGAGCTCGAGGTCGAGCTGGTGCCGCAGGGCACCCTGGCCGAGCGCATCCGCGCGGGCGGCGCCGGAATCCCCGCGTTCTACACCCCGGCGGGGGCCGGGACGCTGGTCGCGGAGGGCAAGGAGACCCGCACGTTCGAAGGCCGCGAGTATCTCCTGGAGCGCGGCATCGTGGGCGACTTCTCGATCGTCGCGGCCTGGAAGGGTGACCGGCTGGGCAATCTGGTGTATCGAAAATCGGCCCGAAACTTCAATCCGATGGCCGCAACCGCGGGGCGAATCGCGATCGCGGAGGTGGAGCAGCTCGTCGAGGTCGGGTCTCTGGATCCGGAATGCGTCCATACGCCCGGCGTGTTCGTCCATCGGGTGGTCGTCGCGCCGCGACAGAAGCGGATCGAGCGCCGTACCGTGAGGAAGGGATGACGGAAGCCGCAACCAGGACCGGAGCTCGAGGATGCTGAGCCGGGATGGCATCGTCCGCCGCGCGTTGAAGGAGCTCCAGGACGGCTTTACGGTCAATCTGGGGATCGGAATGCCCACGCTGATCGCCAACTTCATTCCCGAGGACATGGAGGTCATCCTGCAATCGGAGAACGGCATCCTGGGCCTGGGCCCGTACCCCGCCGAGAACGAGGTCGACGCCGACCTGATCAACGCCGGCAAGGAGACCGTAACGATCCGCCCGGGAGCCTCGTTCTTTTCGTCAGCCGACTCCTTCGCCATGATCCGGGGCGGACACATCGACCTCTCCATCCTGGGGGCGATGCAGGTGGACGAGGAGGGATCGATCGCCAACTACATGATTCCGGGAAAGATGGTCAAGGGGATGGGCGGCGCCATGGACCTGGTGGCCGGCGCGCGGCGGCTGATCGTGACCATGGAGCACACGGCCCGATCCGGGGAGAAGAAGATCCTGCGCCGCTGCACGCTTCCCTTAACCGGCACGCGGTGCGTGCATCGCATCATCACGGATCTCTGCGTCTTCGACGTGCTTCCGGCGGGCGCGGGCCTGGAGCTGAAAGAGCTGGCTCCCGGCGTGGACGTCGAGGAGATTCGGGCAAAGACGGATGCGGCCTTCCGAATTGCCCCTGTGCTCTCCGCCATGGACGCGTGATCCGCACCTTCCTCTCCGCCGCCGTCCTGTTTCTGGTCTCGACCCTACCGGCGCTCGCCCAGGATCCCTACAACCAGACCGATCCCTTCGAGACGCGCTTCAAGTCCAAGCCCAACTTTCAGATCAAGTTCAAGACCCCGGAGAAGGGCGGCGAGGTCCGGCTCTTCACGAAGAATCCGGTGAGCTTCGTCAAGGACCAGTACTGGGAAGGCAGCGAAGACGTCGTCATCGAATATCAGGACATCAAGATCACGGCCGATCAGGCCCGCTACGACTTTCCGACGAAGACCGCCACGCTGAACGGACACGTCGTCATCGACCAGGGCCCTTCCCGGCTCTCCGGCGCTCGCGGGACGTTTCACATGGACACCAAGACGGGGATCCTGGAGGAGGCCACCGCCGATCTCCCGCCGACTTACCACGTCGTCGCGCGCACGATCGAGAAGATCGGTGAGGCGACCTACCGCATCGACCACGGCATCTTCACCGCTTGCGCGATGCCCAACCCGGACTGGTCGTTCTCGCTTTCTCAGGCGACGGTGACGCTGGACGACTACGCGCGGATGAAGAACGTCTCGTTTCGGGCGGGGCGCGTGCCGGTCCTCTTTTCGCCCTACATGGTCTGGCCGACCAAGGAGGACCGCGCCTCGGGGCTGCTCGTGCCGGGACTCGGCTACAGCAACCGCCGCGGGGGATACCTGGGCTTGACCTATTACTGGGTCACCGGGCGGTCGACGGACCTGACGACGCAGCTGGACGCGTATGCGAACGGCACGATCGGGTTGGGCGAGGAAGTGCGGTGGCGGCCGACGCTCGAATCCGTAGGTCTGTTTCAGGGATACCTGATCCGCGACAAGACAGCCACCGTCTGCCTCCCGCTGACCGAGGTGGGGGATACCGGCAACGGGTTCTGTTCCCTCCCCGACGGCTCCTCGGGCGCCTTCGGATTCGTCCCCAAGACGCGCTGGAAGGTCCGTCTGGACCACGTCTCGGACGACTTGCCATTCGGCTTTCGGGGCGTGCTCTCCATCCGCGACTACTCCGACGTGGAGTTTCTGCAGGACTTCGAGCGCAACTTCAACCTGGCCTCCTCGCGGCAGATTCTCTCGCGCGGATTCCTGACGCGAAACTTCGGATCCGACTCGGTCAACCTGCGCTTCGAGCGGAGCGAGACCTTCTACGCCTCCACCGTGCTCCAGGAGCGCTTCCCGTCCATCGAGTTCTTCCACCGCACGGCCCCCATCGGCAAGAGCCCGTTCTACCTGGCTCTGGAATCCTCGCTCTCGGCGCTGGACGTCAACAAGGGGCTCAATCTGCCGCGCGGAACGTACGGCCGGTTCGACGTCCATCCGGTCGTCTCCTTTCCTTGGAAGGAGATCCCGTGGCTCTCCACGACGGTCAGGGCGGGCGGCCGGTTCACGTACTACTCCGATTCGACGGACGACCCGCAGACGCATTTCGTGTCGGAGAGCGCGACGCGCTCCTATGGCGAAGCGGGCCTCTCGCTGGTGGGCCCGTCGTTTTCCCGCATCTATGACGTCGCGATCGGGCGCTACGACAAGTTCAAGCACGTCATCGAGCCGCGTGTGGACTACGACTACGTGTCCGACGTGTCGGATCCCGCGCGCATCCCGACCTTCGACGAGATCGATACGGCGCTGGGCCGAGACCAGGTGCGCTACGCGATCGTGAACCGTCTCCTGGCCCGGCCGGCCGGCGCCATGGCGGGCTCGGCGGTGGAGATCGCTTCCCTGGAGATCGCGCAGACGTACGCCGTGGAGCTGCCGCAGAGCAGGTTCGTGGGGACCCCGGACCCGACGCTGCAACAGAAACCGCTCGGACCCGTCGAGGGGACCCTGCGGCTGTCGCAGGGCGGGTTCTTCCAACTCGATGGCCGCGCCGCCTACGACACCTCCGCCTCCCAGATCGTTTCGACGACCGCGACCGCGGGGTTCGTCTGGCAGCTGAACTACCTCAACGCGAGCTGGTTCTCCAGCCGCCCGGTCCTGACGACCCCGCTGCCGCCGGGGTCACGGTCGCCCAACTCCGACCAGATTCGTTTCTCGGGCGGCATCGACCTGGGAAAGTCCTTTCGCATCGATACGAGCGTCAACTACGACGCGAGCCAGAAACTCTTCCTGGAGGACCGGTCCCTGCTGACCTACAAGGGTTCCTGCTACACGATCTTCGTGGAGGTGCGAGAGCTGCGCCTGCCGCCCGCGCCCCGGCGCGACTACCGCGTGGTCATCAACCTCAAGGACATCGGGACGCTGCTCGACGTCAACGGATCGCTGGATTCGCTCTTGGGGCGGTAGGACGGGTCTCTTCGGTATGATCTCCCCCCAATGAAGGGGCTCATCCTGTCCGGCGGCAAGGGGACGCGTCTGCGCCCCCTGACCTACACGCGCGCCAAGCAGCTGGTGCCCGTGGCCAACAAACCTGTCTTGTTCTACGGAGTCGAGGCCATCGTTTCGGCCGGCATCCGGGAGCTCGGCGTGGTGGTGGGCGACACCCGGGAGGAGATCCAGGCGGCGCTGGGCGATGGATCGCGGTTCGGGGCCCGCATCACCTACATCGATC
Organism: Acidobacteriota bacterium; assembly: GCA_040005945.1. Classification (GTDB taxonomy): domain Bacteria; phylum Acidobacteriota; class Thermoanaerobaculia; order UBA5066; family Gp7-AA6; genus DAHUXD01. The sequence continues at coordinate 15,509 of JBDTXY010000006.1, read as the reverse complement.
AGGATGCGCCCCGCGGCCTGGCCCATGCCGTGCTGATCTCCGAGCCGTACTTGAAGGGCGAACCCTTCGTCATGTATCTGGGAGACAACGTGATCGCCGACGGCATCACGACCCTCGTCGAGGAGTACCGCCGGCTGGGCTGTAATTCCCAGATCCTGTTGGCCAAGGTCCCCAACCCCGAGCAATTCGGCGTCGCCGAACTCCAGGACGGACGGGTGGTCAGGCTCACCGAGAAGCCCAAGAACCCCAAGTCGGACCTGGCCCTGGTCGGCGTTTACATGTTCGACGATTCGATCTTCGAAGCGGTCAAGGCGATCCGTCCGAGCTCCCGGAACGAGCTCGAGATCACCGACGCCATCCAGTGGCTGGTGGATCACGGTAAGAGCGTCCACGCCCATCTGGTGTCGGGTTGGTGGAAGGACACCGGCAAGATCGAAGACATGCTGGAAGCCAATCGCATCATCCTGGACACGTTCACGGCTCGCGGCCTGGAGTCGGTGAACTCCGAGTCTCGCGTGGAGGGCAAGGTCGTCGTGGAGCCCGGGGCGCGACTGACCCGGTGCACCGTGCGGGGGCCCGCGGTGATCGGAGAGGGCGCCGAGATCCGGGACGCCTTCGTCGGGCCGTACACCGCGATCGGCCCCAATTGCCTGATCGACCGCTGCGAGATCGAGAACTCCATCGTCCTGGAGGGATCCCGACTCGAGCGGATCCCCGTCCGCATCGCCGACTCGCTGATCGGCAAGAACGTGCGGATCCACCCCGGAGCCGAGCGTCCCAGGGTCCATCGGTTCCTGATCGGGGACAACTCCGAAGTCGGCATCGTATGAAGCTGCTGGTCACCGGCGGCAGCGGATTCATCGGCTCCCACTTCATCCGTCATGTCCTCTCCTCGCGCGGCGACTCGGTCGCGATCGTCAACCTGGACAAGCTGACCTACGCCGCCAATCCCGCGAACCTGGCGGACGTCGCCGGGTTGCCCAACTACCGATTCGTCCGAGGCGACATCGTGGATCCGGACGTGGTCGGCCTCGCCATGGAGGGCTGCGACGCCGTCGTCAACTTCGCCGCCGAAACCCACGTCGACCGCTCGCTCCTGGGGGATGCATCCTTCATCGAGACGGACGTGCGCGGCGTCTTCGTGCTGCTGGAAGAGGGCAAGCGCCGGGGCCTCCAAAAGTTCATCCAGGTCTCCACCGACGAGGTTTACGGGTCGATCGCGGCCGGCTCCTTCACCGAAGACTCGCCCTTGAATCCCCGCAACCCGTACGCGGCCTCCAAGGCCGGAGGCGACCGCCTGGCGTACGCGTACTGGGCCTCCTATGGCATGCCGGTGGTCATCACGCGCGCGTCCAACAACTACGGCCCGCACCAATATCCGGAGAAGCTGATCCCCCTCTTCGCGACCAACGCGATCGACGGCCTTGCGCTCCCGCTCTACGGGGACGGCCGCAACGTGCGGGACTGGCTCTTCGTGCGCGACCATGCCGCGGCGATCGATTTCCTCCTCGACGCGGGGGCGCCGGGGGAGACCTACAACATCGCCGGAGGCAACGAGGCCGAGAACCTGGAGATCACCCGGCGCGTCCTCCAGGAGCTCGGGAAGCCGGAGGGGCTGATCCGCTTCGTGGACGACCGGCCGGGCCACGACCGGCGGTATTCGCTGGACGCCTCCAAGCTGTCGCGCCTGGGGTTCACGCCGTCGACGCCCTTCGAAAAGGGCTTGGTCGAGACGGTCCTCTGGTATCGGGATCACGAGGAGTGGTGGCGGCCGATCAAGGAGCGTGACGCGGCGTACCGGGAGTTCTACCGTTCCCAGTACGGGCAACGGCTCGCCACGTCGTCGGCGACCGCCAAGGAGCCGGGCTAGCAGAGCTGCGGATGGACGCGGGGGGAGCCTCTTTCGATACCCGCGCGGAGGCGCTCGCCGCGCCGCGACCGGTCCCGCGCCCGCGGCGCCGCGTTCTGGTCACGGGCGCCTCCGGAATGTTGGGCTCCGACCTCGTCGTTGTCCTCGCCTCCGCGGGCTACGAAGTGCTGGCGCGTCCCAAGGCGGACCTGGACATCACCGATGAGCGGGACGTGGCCCGCACGCTGGCGGAGCTGCGGCCGGACGTCCTGATCAACTGCGCGGCGTTTACGCGCGTCGATGATTGCGAGACCGACCCCCGCGCGTTCACCGTGAACGCCCAGGCGGTGGGATCGCTCGCCCGGGCGTGCGCTCAGGTTGCCGCCCAGCTGGTCCAGGTCTCCACCGACTTCGTCTTCGATGGGACCAAGGGCGCTCCGTACGTGGAGGAGGATCCGAGCGCGCCCCTCTCGGCGTACGGCCGCGGGAAGCGGGCGGGCGAGGAGGAGGCCCTGCGGTCGCCGGGCAGCCTGGTGGTGCGCGCCTCGTGGCTCTTCGGACGCTCCGGCTGGAACTTCATCGAGGCGATCCTCAAGCAGGTCGAATCCGGCAAGCCGCGACTCTCCGTCGTCACGGACCAGATCGGCCGGCCGACCTCCACGACCGACCTGGCGGAGGCGATCCTCGCGCTGCTCGAGGCCGGCGCCTCCGGCATCTACCACTTCGCCAACCGAGGCGAGGTCTCCTGGTACGAATTCGCCCGGGAGATCCTCTGGCTGGCCGGCCATGCCAACGTGCCCGTCGACGCGACGACCGCCGGCGCCCTGGCCCGCCCCGCCCCCCGGCCTCCGTACTCGACCCTGGACACGGGCAAGTACGAACGGGCGACGGGACGGGTGGTCCGCCACTTCCGGGATCCGCTGGCGGAATACCTGGCGCTGCGCGCGCGGCCTCAGGCCGAATTCTGACCGGCGGCGGAGTGGGTCCGCCGCGGCCTTGCGGATAGACTCCTGCCCGCGCTCTCGCGATCAGAAGGAGTGACCATGCGCCGGATGCTCTTGGGAACCGGGTTTTTGCTGGCCTCGACTCTGTCGGGATTGCCGACGCCCCGTCCCGTCTCGGTCGACGACTTGCCGCGCCTGCGGCACGTGTCCGATCCCCAGATCTCGCCCGACGGCGCCTGGGTGGCGTATGCCGTGAGCACGCAGGACGTCAAGGAAGACAAGAACGACAGCGATCTCTGGATGACCCGGTGGGACGGCAAGGAAACGCAGCGGCTGACCTCCAGCAAGGATTCGGAAACCAACCCCCGCTGGAGCCCGGACGGTCGATACCTCGCCTTCCTATCCGCCCGCGGCAGCGACAACGAGGTTTCGCAGCTCTGGCTGCTGCCTCGCGTCGGGGGAGAGGCCGAGAAGGTCACGGAAGTCAAGGGCGGCGTGAGCGGTTTCGATTGGGCGCCCGACGGCCGGCGTCTCGTCTTAGTCGTGGAGGATCCGGATCCGGAGGCGGACGCCGACAAGGACTCGCACAAGAAGAAGACGCGCAAGCCGATCGTCATCGATCGCTTCCAGTTCAAGCTGGACGAGTACGGCTACCTGGGAAAGCGCCACAGCCATCTCGCGCTGCTGGATCGGGAGACGCGGAGCGTGGATCCCCTGACCTCCGGCGATTTCGACGAGCTGATGCCCGTCTGGTCGCCGGATGGCCGCTGGATCGCCTTCTCGAGCAAGCACGGTCCCGACCCCGACCGGACCGCCAATTGGGACGTCTTCGTGATCGAGCCCAGGGCGGGCGCGGCGGCGCGCGCCGTGACGACGTTCGAGGGCGCCGACAACGAGCCCGATTGGGAGAGCCGGCCGGCGTGGAGTCCCGACAGCAAGTGGATCGCCTACATCCAGGGCGGACCCGACAAGTTGATCTATTACGGACTGCACCGCCTCGCGGTCGCTCCCGTCGCCGGCGGCCCGGCGAAGGTGCTCACACCCGATCTGGACCGAAACGTTTTGTCGCCGCAATTCACGCCGGACGGCACCGCGATTCTCTTCACTCTGGAGGAAGACGGCGCCGTCCAACTGGCGCGGATTCCGGCCTCCGGCGGCGCGATCCAGCGGAAGACGGGCGCGCACCGCGTCGTCTCCGCGTTTTCGATCGCGCGCAACGGCGCGACCGCGATCCTGCTCGCCTCTCCGAGCTCGCTCAACGAGGTCTACGCCCTGGAGTCCGGGGAGCCTCGGCCCCTGTCGCGGCAGAACGACCCGTGGCTGTCGGAGGTCAAGCTGGGAGCGGTCGAGGAGACGCGGTTCACCAGCGCGGATGGCACCGAGATCCACGGCTTCCTGGTCAAGCCGCCGGACTCCCAGGCCGGGCGCAAGCTCCCAGCCGTGCTCCGGATCCACGGGGGACCGGTGGGCCAGTTCGAGAGCTCCTTCGATTTCGAGTGGCAACTGATGGCGGCCCACGGCTACGCGGTGATCGCCGCGAATCCCCGAGGCAGCTCCGGGCGCGGAGAGAAGTTTCAGGCGGCGATCTACGCGGACTGGGGCCACCACGACGGTGAGGACGTGCGGGCGGCCGTGGACGATGCGATCGCGCGCGGCATCGCCGACCCCGAGCGGCTGGCTGTGGGAGGCTGGAGCTACGGCGGAATGCTGACGAACTACGTCATCGCCCAGGACCCGCGTTTTCGGGCGGCCGCCAGCGGCGCCGGAATGTCGAACATCCTGGCGGGCTACGGAACGGATCAGTACGTCCGGGAGTACGAGCAGGAGCTGGGGCCGCCGTGGAAGAGCCTGGACACGTGGATCAAGGTGTCGTTTCCATTCCTCCACGCGGACCGGATCCGGACGCCGACTCTCTTCCTCTGCGGCGAAGACGACTTCAACGTTCCGTTGATCAACTCCGAGCAGATGTATCAGGCGCTGCGGAGCCTGGGCGTTCCCACGGAGCTCGTCATCTATCCGGGGCAGTCCCACGGGATCCGCAAGCCGAGCTACCTGAAGGATCGGCTGGAGCGCTACCTCGCCTGGTACGACCAGTACACGACTCCCGGGAAGAGTGCCCCGCCGGTGGCGGGCGGATCGCGCTGAACGCCGCGGCGTCTTTGACGCGCGCGGAGTGGACGCGCAAGGCCATCCATGCGGGCATGGGGTTCTTCGCGCTGACGCTGCGCTTCCTGGATTGGAAGGCCGCCGCCGCGCTGGCCCTGCTGGCTCTGGCGTTCAGCGTTTACGTCATGCCCTGGTTGGGCCGAGGCATCTACCGCGACGCGGGGCGCCGGCACGACGCGGGCATCGTCGCGTACCCGGCCATGGTCCTGCTCCTGATCCTCATCTTCCGCGGCCCCTACCTTCCGATCGCCGCCGCCGTGTGGGCCATGATGGCGTTCGGTGATCCGGCCGCGGCCATCGTCGGCAAGACCGTCGGCGGTCCGACGCTTCCGTGGAACCCGGCCAAGACCTGGGTGGGACTGCTGGCGAATTGGGCGGTCGCCGGGTCGACCGCCGTGATGGTGCACCTGTACGTCAGCGGCCGGGAGGCCCAGGCCGACGCCGTCGCGATCCTGATGCTCGGAGCGGGACTCTTCGCGTTCCTGGAGTCGGTCGAGGCCGGCATCGACGACAACATCGTGGCGGCGCTGCCGACCGCGTTGGCGATCTACCAGCTCGGTCTCATCTGGCAGCGGATCTTTCCGCTCGGACCGCTTCCGTGGCGGCGATGGGCGTTGGCGTTCGCGATCAACGCGGTGGCCGCCGCGCTGATGGGCTTCGGGAAGGTGGTGAGCCGTTCGGGAGCGATCGCGGGCGGGATCGTCGGGTTTCTGATCCTCGCCGCTGGAGGCTGGAGCCCCTACATCCTGCTCTGGACCTTCTTCCTGCTCGGCACGCTGGCGACCCGACTGGGCTACCGGCGCAAGGCGGCGGCGGAGCTTGCGCAGTCCGACCAGGGCCGTCGCGGCGCGGCGCACGTCGTCGCCAACTGCGGGGTTGCGGCGGCGCTGCTGCTGCTGCGGGTGCCGGCCCTGGCGTTCGTGGCGGCCCTGGGCGCCGCGTTGGCCGATACGCTGGGCACGGAAATCGGCACCCTGTTCGGGAAGCGGGCGTATTCCCCGGTGACCTTGGAGCCGGTGGCCGCCGGAACCCGCGGAGCGATCTCCTGGCCGGGCACCATCGCGAGCTTCGCCGGCGCGGCCATCATCGGGCTGGCGGGCTGGCGTTTGGGCCTGGTCGGGGCCTCGTGGTTTTGGGCGTGCATCCTGGGCGGATTCCTGGGCGCGATGTCCGAAAGCGTTCTCTGCACCTGGGCGGCGACCCTGGGCGCGCGCCTGGACCACGAGTTCGCCAACGCCTTGAACACCCTGGTCGGCGCGATGGGGGCCTTGGGGTTCGCGGCGGCTGCCCTCGCGTTGTGAAACGCTACCTCCGGCTCGCGCGTCCCTTCACGCTGTTGCCGCCGCTTCTGGGGATCGTGTCCGGCGCGGTCTGCGCGTTCGGCTCGGCGCACAACCCGGACCCCGCGCGGCGGTTGACCTGGGCCGTGGCGCTGACCGTGGGGATCGGCTCCCTGTGCGCATCGGCCATGAACGCGGCGTCGAACATCGTCAACCAGATCGCGGACCTCGAGATCGACCGGAAGAACAAGCCGGGCCGGCCGCTGGTGACGGGGGAGGTCGGGGTCCAAGCGGCGTGGACCGCGGCCGCGGTGCTCTACGTTCTCTGCATTGTTCCGACCTGGCTGGTGGTGCCGTACCCGTACCAGACGCTGGCGCAGCGGATGACCGCTCCGTGGCCGATGCACGCGGCCTTCTTCATCTACTGCATCGGGGCCCTGGCGACGTTCGTCTATTCGCTGCCGGCCTTCGGGCGAACCAAGCGCCACTGGTTCTGGGCCAACTTCACGATCGCCGTGACGCGCGGGGGGCTGCTGAAAGTCGCCGGCTGGGCGTTCGTGGCGTCGGTCGTGCACGCGGAAGCCTGGGCGATCGGCGGCATCTTCGCCCTCTTTCTTCTGGGCGCCACCTCCACCAAGGATTTCTCGGACATGGACGGCGATCGCGCGCACGGCTGCATCACGCTGCCGGTCCGGTTCGGCGTGCGGCGCGCGGCCGCGATCATCGCGCCGTTTTTCGTGGTGCCGTGGCTCCTGATCCCCCTGTTCGCCTGGCTGCCGGATCCCTTCGACGCGGGCACGCCGCTCTTGACCGGCAATCGCGTCTTCCTGACTCTCCTGGGCCTGGTTCTGGCCGCCTGGGGCGGTTATGCCGCGCGGCTCCTGCTCCGGAATCCCGAGGAGCTGGCCGCGACCGAGAACCATCCGGCCTGGACGCACATGTACCTGTTGATGATGTCCGCGCAAGCTGGATTCGCGCTCGCGTACGTGCTGTAGCCGCGGCGGCGTTACAATAGTCACGAATGACCGACAACGCGGCGGCGCCCCAGATGACGCCGCCGGAGGATGACCGGCTCAAGGCGCGCTGGAGCGGCCTTTCCCTGACGCTGGATGAGCGGACGTTGAACGCGCTCGTCCACCGCATCGTGGATCGCATCGATGACCTGCAGGATTTGAAGCTGCAGGTCTCTCCCGGCGAGCTGTCCGCGAACTTGGTGGTCCATCGCTTCGGCGTGCCGCTCTCCGCCAGGGCCTCCCTCTCGCAGCTGCGGTTGAAGGACGGATTCCTGGCCTTCGTCCTGGACAAGGTCCAGGCGCTTTCGTTCATCCCGGTTCCCGATCAGCTGGTGACCTACCTCGTCCAGAAGGCGCCGCCGGGACTGCTGACTTTCTATCCGGAGGACCGGATCGTGGTGGTCAACCTGAACGACTGGATGCCGCCGGGCATCGACCTCTCCCTGGAACGCACGGTCTTCGAAGAGGGAGCGCTCTCGATGCAATTCGCCCCGGGTTCCTACGATCTGACGGAGGTCCTGGGGGAATCCGGCCGCCACCTCGAGGACTGAGCCGCTGGAGCGCCGCCGCGGGCCGGCCATCCTGCTTGCCCTGGGAACGGCGCTGCTCATCGCCTCGGGCATCGCCCCGCACGACCGGTTCACGTGGCTGCTCGAGGTGGCGCCGATCTTGGTCGCCGTTCCGATCCTGACCGCCTCTTACCGGCGCTTTCCCTTGACGAGCCTGGCCTACGTCCTGATCTTCCTCCACGCCGGCATCCTCATGCTCGGCGGCCACTACACCTACGCCGAGGTTCCCCTCGGCTTCTGGATGAAGGACGTGTTCGGTTTCGCCCGCAATCACTACGACCGGATCGGCCACTTCGCCCAGGGATTCGTACCGGCGATTCTGGCGCGCGAGATCCTGATTCGCAAGACGCCGCTGAAATCCCGCGGCTGGATCTTCTTCCTGGCGACCTGCGTCTGCATGACGATCTCGGTCTTCTACGAGTTCATCGAGTGGTGGACGGCGCTGGCGAGCGGGTCCACGGCCGACGCGTTCCTGGGGACCCAGGGCGACGTCTGGGACACCCAGTGGGACATGTTCATGTGCCTGATCGGGTCGCTCACGGCTCAGCTGACGTTGGCCCGCGTGCACGATCGGCAGCTCGCCCGCGTTGCCGATTAGAATCGGCGTGGCGATTCCATGCCTTTGACCACCGGCACACGTCTGGGGCCGTACGAGATCGTTTCGGCGATCGGTGCGGGAGGGATGGGTGAGGTGTATCGGGCGCTGGACTCGCGACTGGGGCGCGAAGTGGCGATCAAGGTGCTGCCCGAGCGGCTGGTCGGCGATCGCGAGCATCGCGCGCGCTTCGAGCGGGAGGCCCGGGCCGTCGCGGCGGTCTCGCACCCGAACATCCTGGCGATCCACGACTTCGGTGAACAAGACGGTCTGTTTTACGCGGTCGCGGAGCTGTTGGAGGGCGAGACGCTGCGTCAGCGAATCGTGCGGGAGCGTCTGGCCTGGCGGCGGGCCGTGGAGATTGCGATGGCAATCGCGGAAGGGTTGGCCGCGGCGCACGCACGGGGGATCGTGCATCGCGACATCAAGCCTGAGAACATCTTTCTGATTTCGGACGGGTTGGTGAAGATCCTGGACTTTGGCCTGGCGCGACCCGCCGCAATGGTGTCGGAGGATCAGACGGCCACGCCGACGGAGTCGATGCAAACGGCCGCCGGAGTGATTTTGGGAACGGTCGGGTACATGTCGCCCGAGCAGGTTGCCGGGCAGCCGGCGGACGCGCGCACCGACATCTTCTCGCTGGGCTGCGTGTTGTACGAGATGCTGACGGGAAGACGGGCGTTTGCCGGTGCGTCGCCCGGCCAGACGATGGCCGCGATTCTGCGGGACCAGCCGCCCGAGATTTCGGCTTCGGGCGCTCAGGCGCCGGAGGGTTTGGATCGCATCGTGACGCGCTGCCTGGAGAAGAGTCCGAGCGAACGCTTCCAGTCAGCGCGGGATCTCGCGTTCGCGCTCAAAGAGATCACGGGTGGTTCGGCGATCGCCGCGATCGCGCCGGCTGCGGATCAGTCCCGCCGGGCGAGATGGGTCTGGCTGGTCGTGGGTTTCGCGACGCTCGGCGCCGGGCTGTTTCTCTTCCGAGATCGCCTGGGGCCTGCCGCACACAGGATCGAATCTGTCGCGGTGCTGCCACTGGAGAACCTGACCGGCGACGTCGCTCAGGAGTACTTCGCCGACGGGATGACGGAGGAGCTGATCAGCGACCTCTCGAAGATCTCGGCGCTGCGCGTTCCGTCGCGGACGTCGATCATGCGTTACAAGAAGACGACCAAGTCCGCGCCCGAGATCGCCAAGGAGCTTGGCGTCGACGCAATCGTGGAGGGCTCGGTGTCCCGGAGCGGCTCACAGGTCAAGGTCACCGCGCAGTTGATCGACGCGTCTCGGGACAAGCACCTCTGGGCCGACTCCTTCCAGCGCGACGCGAAGGACGTCCTGGCGCTCCAGGGCGAGGTGGCGCGGGCGATCGCGGAGAAGATTCGGATCCGGCTCACGTCGGAGGAGAGGTCGACCCTGTCCGCCGTTCGCCCGGTCGACCCGGAGGCATACGAGTATTACCTTCAGGGTCGCTACTACTGGTACCGCCGCACGCCGGGGGATGCGATCAGAAGCCGCGACTTCTTCCAACGTGCGGTCGGCAAGGATCCGAACTACGCGGCCGGTTGGGCCGGCCTGGCGACGGCGTACCACCTGCTGAGCTCGACGCCTTACAGCATGATGGCGCCCCGCGACGGATACCCGAGAGTGATCGAGGCGTGCCGTAAGGCGATCTCGCTCGACCCAAACAACGCCGAGGCCCATGCGATGCAAGGGGTGGTGGGTTTCTTCTTCGATCGGGACGCGAAGGCGGCGGAGCGCGACTTTCGGCTCTCCCAGGAGCTCGATCCGCGATACGCGCAGGGACATCAGCTCTACTCCTTCATGCTTCAGTCACTGGGGCGCTTCGAGGAGGCGATTCGCGAGGCCAGGACAGGCCGGGATGCCGATCCGCTTTCCCTGGTCCAGAACGCGAACGTCGCGTTTGCCTTGCACTTCGCGGGCCGCTACGACGAGGCGATCGACTGGGGCAAGAGAACGCTGGCGATGGATGCGAACTTCCTGCGCGCCCACTACGTGCTGGGGATGGCGTACGAGCAGAAGAAGATGTATGCGGAGTCGATCGCCGAACTCGAGGCGGCGCGCCGGATCTCGGAGGATGGGCCTCACTACGTCGCGTCCCTGGGCCACGCCTACGCCGCCGCCGGACGGAACGCGGACGCCCGGAAGTGCCTGGAGGATCTGAAGGAAATGGCGCGGCGACGGTTCGTTGGCGCCGAGCAGATCGGGCTCGTTCTCGTCGGTCTCGGGGAGAAGGGCGCCGCTCAGACTTTCATCGAGGAGGGGGAGGAGGAGCGAAACAACTGGATCATGAACCTCGCCATCGACCGCCGCTTCGACCCGCTCCGCTCCGATCCGCGTTTCGTCGCGCTGCTGAAGCGGCTGCACCTGCAATCTTGAGAAAGACGCTTCTCGCGCTCGCAGTCCTTTTCGTCGGTCTGGCCCTCTGGGCTGCCCATGCCGTCTGGCGCACGTTTCCGCGGGATGGCGGCACGGTGCGCGTGTCGGGGCACGCGGCTCCGATCCGGATCGAGTTCGATGCGTATGGGGTGCCCACGATTCGCGCGCAGTCGATTCCGGATGCGATGTTCGGCCTGGGCTATGTCCACGCGAAGGACCGGCTCTGGCAGATGGAGTTCCAGCGGAGGGTCGGCGCCGGCCGCCTGGCCGAGATCCTGGGCGCCGGCCTCGTCCCCGCCGACCGATTTCTGAGAACGGTCGGCTTCCTGCGAGCGGCCGAATCCTCCTGGAACAGCCTCTCTCCGCAGACGAAGCGATGGCTGGAGGCTTACGCCGGCGGCGTCGCCGCCTTCCTCGAGAGCTCCTCCGCCCGGCCGATCGAGTTTCGTCTCCTGCGCGTCGCGCCGGAACCGTGGAGGCCTGTCGACAGCCTGGTCTGGGCGAAGATGATGGCCTGGGATCTGGCTGGAAACGCCCGCGAGGAGATTCGCCGCTCGCGCTTCGCGGCGGCGGTGGGTCCCGACCGAGCGGCCGAGCTGCTCCCGACGGCGGCCTCCGAGCCGTCGATCCTGACGGACGAGGAATGGAAATCCGGTCCCGCGGCCGCGCCGCCTCCCGTTTCTCGCGCTCTCTTTCCCGGACCCTGGAGCGGGCTGGGCGAAGCCTTCGCCGCGCTGGATTCCCTGGGATTCGGCGGCGAAGACCTGGGCAGCAACGCCTGGGTCATCGCCGGAACGCACACCGCCAGCGGTCGGCCGATCCTGGCCAACGATCCGCACCTGGGCCTGCGCACGCCCTCGGTCTGGTATCTCGCCTCGATCCAGGCGCCGGGCTACGCCGTGACCGGGGCGACTCTCCCGGGCGTTCCCGGCGTCGTCATCGGCCACAACAACCGGATCGCCTGGGGCCTCACGTCGATCGAGCCGGACGTCCAGGACCTGTTCGTGGAAGACGTCGATCCCCGCGATGCGTCTCGGTACCGGCACCGCGGGCAGTGGCGATCCCTGGAGACGCGCACCGAAACGATTCGCGTGCGGAGCGGCAAGGACGTGACGCTGGCGATCCGGAGCTCGGTCCACGGGCCGATCGTCAGCGACGTGCTCGATGGCGCCGAGGCGCTCGGGCCGGCGGTCGCGCTGCGTTGGGCGGGCTTGGACGACGGGGACCGCACGGCGGAGGCCATTCCCGCGCTCGGCACGGCGCGCAACTGGGACGAATTCCTGGCGGCCGTGCGGCTCTTCCAGGCCCCGCCCCAAAACTTCGTGTATGCGGACGTGGAGGGCCACGTCGGCTACACGGCCTCGGGCGCGATCCCGATCCGGCCTCGCTCGGACGGCCTGCTACCGGTCTCTGGCGCTGGGGAGGACGACTGGACCGGCACGATCCCCTTCGAGAAGCTGCCGCGGGTTCTCGACCCGCCGCGGGGCTTCGTCGCCACGGCGAACAACCGGGTGGTCTCGGGCGCGTATCCGTACTCGTTCGGCCTGGGCTGGGGGGAGCCGTATCGCGCGAAGCGGATCACCCAGATGATCGAGTCGAAAGAGCGGCTGGACGCGGCGGATGTCGCCGCGATGCAACTGGATCGTCGCTCGCTCCAGGCCGAGGAGCTCCTCCCGCTGCTCCTGGGCACGGTCCCTCCCGACGCCGCATCGAAGGACGCCCTGGATCGCCTCCGCGGCTGGGACTGCGTGATGGCGCCGGAATCCGTTCCGGCCGCCATCTACGCCGCCTGGTTCGTTGAGCTCGCGAAGATGCCTCAGGACGAGCTCAAAGACACGCCACGTGGCCGCACCAGGGGGCGCTTCCTCGTCAACGCGCTGCGCGAAGGCTCGCCCTGGTGCGACGACGTCCGGACTCCGAAGGTCGAGACGTGCGCGGATTTCCAGGCCGCGTCGCTCAAGGACGCCGTCGCGTTCCTCAAGTGGACGTTCGGCCCCGACTCCTCGACGTGGCGCTGGCAGCGCCTGCACCACGCCCGCTTTCCCCACGACGTGTTCGACAAGGTGCGCCTGCTGCGCCGGCTCTTCGACCTGGACGTGGGGCAGGGAGGAGACGGCTCGACCGTCAACGTCGGCGGCTTCAGCCAGGACGGCTCATTCGACATGACCGACGGCCCGAGCTACCGCCAGGTCATCGACCTCTCGGACCTCTCGAAGAGCCGGTACGTGCACACGACCGGCCAATCGGGCAACGTCTTCGACAGCGGCTACCGCGATCTATTGCAGGAATGGCGGGCAGGCCGGTATTTCGAGATCGGAGGGGAGAAGCCGGTCAAGACCCTCGTTCTCGAGCCTTGAAGCTCGGGAGTCCCGATTGCGAGGACGGCGTGCCGAGCGCGGGATCTCTCGCTGCGCTCGAGATGACAGGCCTGAGCCATCCGCCACACCGTCCGTCATCCCGAGGAGCACGGCGACGAGGGATCCCGCGCTGGACTCCTGGCCCTCTCGATCACGCCCGGAACCCCTCCTCGTGCCGGGCGCGGACCGCGTCCAGGATCTTCCCCGCGGCCGCAGAGGGTTCTCCGAACCGATCCACGGTTGGAGACTCGCCGAGCAGCACGCGCAGGCACGCCGCGGCCGAGAGCGAGATCGCCTCCAGGTTGTAACCGCCTTCGAGCGCGAGGACGACTCGGCCGCCGGCGAGCCGCGAGAGACGCGAAGTCATCCACGCGTATCCCGCGGGCGTCAAACGCATCGATCCCAGCGGATCACCGTCGGCCGCATCGAATCCCGCCGAGACGAGCACCAGCTCGGGCGCGAACTCGCCGGCGATCGGCTCCAGGACGCGTTCGAAGGCCGCGGCGTACTCGGCGTCGCCCATCCCGCCCGGCCAGGGCACGTTGACCGTGAATCCGCGCGCGGCCCCGCCGCCGATCTCTTCGATCGCGCCGGTGCCGGGGTAGAACGGAAACTGATGCGTCGAGAAGTAGAGGACGGTCGGGTCGTCCCAGAATGAGTGCTGCGTGCCGTTTCCGTGATGGAGGTCCCAATCGACGATCAGGACCTTCCGCACGGCGCCCGAGGCCTGAGCGGCTTTCGCGGCGATCGCGACGCTGTTGAAAAGGCAGAAGCCCATGGCGGAATCAGCCTCGGCATGGTGCCCGGGCGGACGCAGGAGGGCGAAGCCGTTCTCCAGCCGTCCCCCGGCGACCTCGCCGGTCAGCTCGATCAGCCCGCCGGCGGCCAGTCGCGCGGCCTGCGCCGAGTCGCGGCAGGTATAGGTGTCGGGATCGAGCTGAACAAAATCGCGCCCCGCGGTGGCGGCGATCGCGTCGATATGCGCCGCGGTGTGGACCCGCGCGAGCTCCTCGCGCGCCGCCTCCCGCGCCGCGACGCCCCGGCATCGCGCGGCCAGTCCCTCGGAGCCGATGTGCTCCCAGATGGCCTTCAGTCGGCCGGGATGCTCCGGATGCGCGTACGGAGCCCGGTGCAGGAGAAACCGTTCGTCGAAGAGCAGGCCGGTCGTCACGAATCGAGGAGGGCGGAGAGCGCCGCCGGGTCCGAAACGGGAGCCTGACACGCGAAGGCCTCGCAGACGTAGGCCGCGGCCTTCCCATCCTTCGAGGCCCGTCCCCGAACGAGGCCGGCGAGCTCGGGAACGCCCGAGGCGGAATCCGCGTGCGCGAGAACGCGGTTGAGCCCGGGGCTGGCGAAGGCGGCGCGCCGCAGCGCCTCGAAGTCCGGAGATCCGGGCTGGCCCGCCAGCACGATCTCCCGGGGGGCGGCCTCGCGAAAATCCAGGGCGCAGAGGAGCCGCGGGAAGGCGGGCGACGCCCGTTCCAGGTCCCGCGCGAAGGCGTCGAAGATCCCATCGGCGCGTTGCCGGTATCCCTCTTCTCCCGTGAAGACGGACATACGGAGGAGGTTGGAGGCCGCGACCGAATTGGATGAGGGCGTGGCCGCGTCGTAGGACTCCTTGGGCCGCACGATCAGGCCGTCGTGTGCCGCGGCGGCCAGGAAGTACCCGCCGCGCGGATCGGCGAACCGCTCGTCGAAAACCTTCTGGAGCGCGACGGCTTGCGCGAAATACCGAGGCTCGAAGGTCGCCTCGTAGAGATCCAGAAGAGCCTCGATGAAGTACGCATAATCGGTGGCGAAGCCCGGGATGTCGGCGCGGCCGGCCTTTTCGCGGTGGAGCAGCTCGCCGTCGCGGATGCACACGCGGAGGATGCGATCGGCGGCCTCGCGAGCCGCGCGTTCGTACCGCGGCTCTTCGAGGATGCGCGCCGCCAGGGCGAAGGCGGAGATCGCGAGCGCGGTCCAGTCCGTCAGGAGCTTGTCGTCGGTGCCAGGCCAGACCCGCTTGGCTCGCGCCGCGTACATGAGGTCGCGCGCGGCCGCGAGCGCGGCCTGGATCTGCGCCTCCGATTTTCCGAACTCTTGGGCCAGCTCCGGGACGCTCCGCACGACCGAAAGGACCGTCTCGCCCTCCTCGAAGTTGCCCGCGGCGGTGACGCCGAAGCGCGCGGCCAGAATCGGCGCCGCCTCACGCCCGACCGCAGCTTCGAGCGAGTCGGGGTTCCAAACGGAGAAGGTCCCCTCCACGCCGCCGGAGTCGGCGTCCTGGGCGGCGAAGAAACCCCCGCCCTCGGGCGTCATCTCCCGCAGCAGGTAGTCCAGGGTCTCGCACGCCACCCGGG
>JBDTXY010000005.1:0-22184 GCA_040005945.1 Acidobacteriota bacterium | reverse complement strand
TCGCGCGGGCGACCACCGCCGCGACCACGGCCGGGTCGTAGCGGATCACGAACGTGCCGCCGGGAAAGCCCGCCGACGCGGTGGCGCGGACCAGGATCGACTGTTGCTGCCCCGGCGCCAGCGCCAGGTACGCGGGATCGAAGTCCATCAACACCGACGCGGTGCTCGCGGCGGCGTCCTCCGTCAGCACTGCGGCGCTCTGGCCCTGCGGCGGCCTGGCCGCCTGCGGCGGCACGGCCTGCTGCGGCGAGACCGGCTGCTGAGGCGGCGGGGGCTTGAAAATGTCGCTGGGACCCTGGCCCGGCACGACTGGGCCGGACGCCGGCGGCGCGACCGGAGCGGTGCGCGGCGGGGGCGCGTTCGGCCGGCCCTGCATCTGCTCGAACGGCCCGCGGTCTCCCGTCGGGTTCTCGACGCGCGGCGTTCCCTGATAGGAAATGTTGGCGTCGGTGCCGACGTAGACGGGGGTCAGGTCCTCCTCGGTGACGTCGGGAATGCGGATGATGTGGGGCGTGAGCGTCAGGATGAGATCGGTCGTCTGGTTCGACTCCTTCTGGTGAGTCAGGATCCGGCTCAGGAGCGGCAGCTCGCCGATGAACGGGACGATGTTCTTGTCGATCGACTTGTCCTTGCGGTAGAGGCCCGCCAGCAGGTTCGTCTCGCCGTCCTTCAAGCGGATGTTCGAGGCGATCGTGCGCGTCCCGATGATCGGCTGCGTGGTTCCCGGGGCGTTGCCGTTCAACTGCGAGACCTCGACCGCCAGCTTGAGGGTGATCTCCTTGTTGTGATGCACCCGGGGCTCGACTTCGATCTTGATGCCGACGTCCTGGTATTGGAACGACGTGACCGGGGAGGTGACGCCGGTCCCGGTCCCGACGACGCTCTGAAACGACGTGACCGGGATCGGCACCTTGTCGCCGATCACGAGCTGCGCTTTCTGGCCCTCGGCGACACGCAGCTGCGGCTTGGCCAGCAGCTCGGCGTTCGTGTTGTTCTTGATGAAGAGGTAGGTCACGGACGGAATCGTGAACCCGAAGGAGCTGGTCGCCAGGTTCTTGAGCTGATCCCAGCTGAACGATCCGCTGGGCAGCGGAGCGCCCAGGTTGGTCGTTCCTCCGGGCGCCGGCACCGACGCCCCCACCGAGTACGAGCTCAGCAGCGGCCCCAGCTCCTGCGCCTTGAGGCTGTTGACCTGCAACAGCTCGACGTCGATCACGACCTCAGCCAGCTGCTTGTCGTTCTGCTCCACGATCCGCTCGGCCACGGCGACCTTGTCCGACGTGTCGCGCAGCGTGATCGAGTTCTCGGACTTGTTCACCGAGATCCGGGTGGTCTGGAGCAGCGCGCGCAGCGAGTTGGCGACCTCCGTGACGTCGCCGTTGGAGAGGAAGAACGTCCGGATCACCAGGTCCTCATACGTCTTGCGGTTGGCCGGCGTGTCGGTCGCGATCAGGATCGTCCGCTCGTCGATGATCTTGTAGAAGTGATTCTCCTGCCGGATCAGGGTCTCCAGGGCCTTCTGAAACTCGATCCCGGTCAGCACGATCGAGACGTTGTCGTCCTTCAATTGCGGATCGAAGATGATGTTGATCCCGGCCGCGTCGGCCAGCGCGCGATAGATCTGCTTGATAGGCTTGGGCTGCGGAAAGTTCAAGTTGATGGGCTTGTCGCTGGCGGGCTCCAGCATCGGCGTCACGGCCCGTATGCCGTGCGTCTTCTTCTTGAGCTTCTGCATCTGCGTGTCACCGGCGCGCTCCGCCTCCTGCCTCGCCATGTCGTCGCGGGCCTTCTTGAGCTCGACGGCGGCGTAGTCGTTCGTGGGGTCCAGAAGGGTCGCCTGCTCCAGCTCCACGACCGCCAGCTGCGGGTTCCCGGAGGCGCGGTAGAGCTTGCCCCGGTCGAAATGGTATTGCGAAGCGCTGAACTTGGCGCGCTGCAGCGAGAGCTTGTACTGTGGGTTGGTGGGATCCAGGGCCAGGGCCTGGCCCAGCTTCAACACCGCCGTATCCCACTGCCCCAGGCTCTCCGCCTCCTTGGCCTGCCGCACCGCTTCGGAGGCGGCGCAGGCGAGGTTGGCCACCAGGAGCACCATGGCGATCGAACACTTCCAGAGCTTCATCGGTGGATTCCCCTTTTTCTTGGATCCTTCACGGCGTGATTCCGATGCGCCGCGTCTCGGTCTCGGCGAATCCCACGAACCCGACCTCGATCGATTCGTAGCCCACGCTGCGGAGTACGAATTTGTCGAACAAAATGTCGCCCGCACGGACGTTGTAAACCTGATCGCCCTGCTGGATGACCGCGATGGGGTGGCCCTTGGGCCCGAAGGTCCCCACGAACTTGAACGTCACATCGGGCGGCCGCGGAGTGGGTGTCGGCGGAGGCGGCGGCAGCGGCCCGATGTAACGCGCATCGCCCGGCGGCGGGGGCGGCGGAAACGGCGTGGGCGCGGGCGGCCGGGTCGGCGGGCCGGGCAGCTCGAAGAGATCGCGGCCCGTATCCCCGCCGGCTTTACCCGGGTGGACGGTGAAGTCTTCGGGCCGGAGGATGGGCACTTCGTCCGCGGTCACCTCTTTGACCTTCGGCCGCGGCGCCCGCGGGGATGCGGGGTCCTCGCCCAGCGGCTCGCCGGCGGACCGCGTCCGGGGAGCGGCCGAGGCCGCATGCGCGGGGGCCGCGCCGGTGCCGGGGCGCCACCGCACGACCGCGAGAATCAAGACGATCGCGAGGACGCCCAACAGCACCGCCTGCTTGGGAGATCCGATGGAGGCGCGAATTCCCATCACCCGGCCCTTCGCGCTGCGGCGGGCTTGAGCGATTCGGCGGCGTCGCCGGGCTTGCCGCCGGGCTCCGCGAAGTACGTGGCGAGGTCCATCTGCACCGTCACCGAGCCGGGCTGTTCCGCGTCGCGGTTGATCGAGATCCCGCGAATGGCGATCCAGCGCCGGTTTCCCTCGAACGCCCGCAACAGACGCTTGAACCGGGAATAGTCGCACTTCGCCGAGAACGTGATCTTCATCTGGGTCAGAGGCAGCTTGGGCACCGGCTGCGTGGAGTATGAGATCTGCGGCGCCGAGACGCCGACGTCCTTGAGCACCCTGTGCACCTCGCCCACGATCCCCGCCAGCGTCTCGCGCTCGGGTCCGATCTTGTGGCCATAGAACTCTTCGATCGCCGAGGACACGTTGCTCAAACGGCTCCGTTGGGTGGCGAGCCTCTCGGCTTCGACCTCCTGGGTCTGCGCGGACTTGCGCAGGTCGTCCCGCCGGGCCTCCAGGGTTTCGCGGCGCGTCTGCCATCCCGAGCGGTAGGTCAGGAAGAAGACCAGATTGCCCCCCGCGAAGAGCACAGCCGCCGCCAGCAGCGGCAGCTGTCGGCGCCAGAGCGGCGGCATCCTGGTCATCGCGAGGCTCCCGGGTCGTAGCGGCTGGACAGGGCGAACTGCAAGGGCTCTCCGCTCTTGGCCTCCGGCTGCGCCTCGGACCGCAGCTCGACATGCCCGAAGGCCGGATTCTTGGAGAGCGCCTCGATCGTTCGGACGATCGCCTCGCGGTTTCGGCCGACCAGCTGGAGGTCCACCGAACCCTCTCCGGAGATCGCGAACTGCGGTTGGAGGTGCACGAGCCCCACGTCCGACGGCAGCGTCTTCTCCAGGCGCGAGAGCAACGTCGTCCAGGAGAACGTCCGCTCGGCCACGATGCGCGCCAGCCCGCGGCTTTCCTCCGCCAGGGCGGAGAGGCGATAGGAGCTCAGATCGGCCTTCGCCGCCCTCGCCTTCTCGTCTGCCTGATGCATGCGCGTCTCCAGCGCCGCGATCTCCGCGCGCGTATCAGC
Organism: Acidobacteriota bacterium; assembly: GCA_040005945.1. GTDB lineage: Bacteria > Acidobacteriota > Thermoanaerobaculia > UBA5066 > Gp7-AA6 > DAHUXD01. Next base: position 18,350 of record JBDTXY010000005.1, on the reverse strand, counting down.
CACTTGCCGGCGGTAGTCCGCGAACAGTCGCAGGTTGATCGCCAGAAGCGCCGCCCCGACGAGCAGGAGGGCGCCGGCGATCGCGTAGGCCGGACGGTCGTTGCGGAACGGGCGCCGCGCGAAGTTGAACGAAGCGCTCATGACCGGCCGTACACCGCGGCAAAGCCCGCCAGAAGCTCCGGCCGGGACGCCACGCGCTCATCGAAGCCAGGGTCCGCGGAGAAGAGGCGCCCGCTGACGCGGACCGGCGTGACCGGGAACGCGGAGACCCGATCCAGCCCCCCTTCGGGGTTTTCGTCGTGGACGAACACCGCGGAGACGCCCGGACCCTTGAGCCGCTCCGCGTAATAGGACAAGGACAGGCGGGCCTCGCGGTCGTGATCCTCGTCTTCTTCCAGCGGCCGCTGGCGAAAGAAGATCGGCGTTTCGCCGCGGCCGATCAGGAACGACAAGGCGCGCGCGGACCGGTGGAGCAGCACGTAGTCCCCGGAGGAGGCGGCCGCCAGCGTGCGGGAGAGCCCGTCGAACAGGGCGAGGCTGGCCGGCGCGAGATAGCCCACCCGGACGCCCAGCGCTTCGAAGGAGCGCTCCATCCCGTCGATCGCCTCGCGCGCCGTCGCGGCCACCAGCACGCGTTTCTCCTCGGAAAGGTCCGGCATCGGCTCGTAGGCCAGGGCCAGCTCCGCGGTCACCTGCGGGAGGAGCTTCTTGAGCTTCCACATCAACATGTCGGTTCCCGCCTGGTCATCCGACGGCATCGACTCGAGATCGATGGCCAGAACTTTCCCCCACGCGTCCGGGTAGAGCACCGAGGCGCGCGTCAGGCGCCCGCCGGAGAGCGCGCGGGCCGCCTTCACCGCTTCCGCGATCGCTTCGCGCGTGAGCACCGGCGTCTCCGAGGCTCCCTTTCCGAGCGAGCCCGCGGGATAGCGAAAGTGACGGACCTCCTCGAAGCCGGGAACCGGCTCGCGGCGGACGCGGGCATAGGTCACCCCGTCCTCCAGCAGGCAGAAGATGTGCGGCGGCACGACCGGTCCGAGAAACGGCAGCCTCAAGCGCGTCGCCTCCCGCCCCGGCTATTCGACAAACGTCACCTTGTTGATTTCCTTGATGGTCGTGGTTCCCTCGAAGACCTTGGCCAGCGCCGCGTCGCGCAGGAAAATCATTCCTTCTTCCTTGGCGGCGCGCTTGATCTCGGCGGCCGGGCGCCGCTCCAGGATCAACCCGCGGATCCGGTCGGAGAGATCCAGCAATTCCGCGATCGCCATCCGGCCGTGAAAGCCGGTGCCGTCGCACTCCAGGCATCCCTTGCCCTCGTAGAACACGACCTCGCGCATGGCCTCGGGATCCAGTCCCGCCTCGCGGAGCGCTTCGGGCCCGATCTCGACCCGCTCCTTGCAGTGCGGACAGATCTTGCGGACCAGCCGCTGCGCCAGGACGCAGTTGAGCGCGGAGACGAAGTTGTAGAGCTCGACCTTCATGTTGAGGAACCGGCCCAGCACGTCGACGACGTTGTTCGCGTGCACGGTCGTGAACACGAGGTGCCCGGTCAGCGCGGACTGGACGGCGATCTGGGCCGTCTCCTCGTCGCGGATCTCGCCCACCATGATCTTGTCGGGATCGTGCCGGAGGATCGACCGCAGGCCGCGCGCGAAGGTCAGCCCCTTCTTTTCGTTGACCGGGATCTGGGTGATGCCCCGGAGCTGGTATTCCACCGGGTCCTCGATCGTCACGATCTTGTCCTCGATCGACTGGATCTCGGACAGGCACGCGTAGAGGGTGGTCGTCTTACCGGATCCCGTGGGCCCGGTCACCAGCACCATGCCGTAGGGCTCGCGAATGAACTTGCGCAGCTTCTTCTTGGTGTCCGCGTCGAAACCCACGACCTCCAGGTTCAGGCTCTTGAACTCGGCGTTGGCCGACTCCTTGTCCAGGATGCGGATGACCGAATCCTCGCCGTGCACGGTCGGCATGATCGACACGCGGAAGTCGATGGTGCGCCCGCGCACCCGCAGCTTGAAGCGGCCGTCCTGGGGGATGCGCTTTTCGGCGATGTCCAGCTCCGACATGATCTTGATGCGCGAAATGATCGTGCCGTGGTGGCGCTTGTCGATGGGGTCCATGGCCTGATACAGGACGCCGTCGATCCGGTACTTGATCAGGACGACGTGCTCCTGCGTCTCGATGTGAATGTCGGAGGCCCGGCGCTGGATGGCGTTGAAGACCACCGAATCGACCAGCTTGATGATCGGGGAGCCGTCCTGGGAGATGCGGTCGATCGTGAGGGTCTCTTCCCCCTCCTCGTCCTCCGACACCAGCTGCATCCGGAAGTCTTCGGTTGCCTCGTCCAGGACGCGCTGGGAGGACTCGCTCTTCTGGAGGATGTCGGCGATCGCGGCGCGGCTGCCGACCTTGAGGCGCAGCGGCATGCCGATCAACATCTCGAGCTCGTCCAACCGCACGACGTCGGCCGGGTCGGCGCAGATGACGGTCATCACCTTCTCCGTCTTGCTCTCCGGTACGAAGCCGTACTTGATCATCCAGTCCACCGGAATCGAGCGGAAGAGATCCGCGTCGATGCGGAACGCGTTCAAGTCGACGTACGGAAGTCCCAGCCGCTCGGCCCGGGCGATTCCCTGCGCTTCTTCCTCGGCGCGGGACGAGAAGCGCACGTCGCCGTTGATTTGTTTGGCCATCAGCTCCTCCCCCTCACGTCTTGATCGCCGACATCAACCGGAACATCGGCAGGTAGACCGACAGGAGGATCGTCACGATCACGCCTCCCATGATCACCAGGATCGCCGGCTCCACGAAGGAGATGACGCGCGCCAGCAGCAAATCGATTTCCTCGTCGTAGAAATCCGAGACCGCGGAGAGCATTTCCTCCAGCGCGCCCGACGCCTCGCCCACCTTGATCATCTCGATCGTCAAGTCGGTGAAGATGCCGGTCGATTCCAGGGTCTTCCAGAGCTCCTGGCCCTCGCGCACCCGGGGGACGACCTCCTGGATGCGGCGCGAGATCCAGCGGTTGCCGATCGCGTCGGCGCTGTTCTCCAGGGCGGGCACCAGGGGCGTGCCGCCGCCCAGCAGCGTGCCCAGGCTCCGCGTGAACTGGGTGATCGCGAACCGCCGGAAGATTCCCCCGATGACCGGCAGCCGCAGCATCGCGGCGTCCGACCAGAGGCGGCCCGCCGGCGTCTTGGCCCAGCGCGACGCGAAGAACGCTCCGCCCCCCAGGACCGCGACGAGAATCAGAAAGTTGCTCTTCATGAAATTCGCCGCGCGCAGCACGACGATCGTCAGGAGCGGAAGGTCGGCTTCGAAGTCCGCGAAGAACTCCGAGAAGCGCGGGATGACGTACGTCATCAGGATCGCGATCAATCCGGCCGAGAGCCCGATCAGGATCGCCGGATAAACCAGGGTCGAGACGACCTTCCGCGAGAGCGCCATCACGGTCTTCTGGTACTTCAGGTAGCGCCGCAGCACCGCCTCGATCTCGCCGCTTTTCTCCCCGGCCTTCAGCGAGGTCCAGTAGAGGCGCGGGAACAGGTCGCCCTCCGCGGCAAACGCTTCGGAGATGGAGGCGCCGGAGTTGACGCGGGAGCGGACGTCCCCGAGCACGCGCCGCAGGGTCGGGCTCTTTTGCCGCTCGAGCAGGATCTCGAACGACCGCACGATCGGGAGCCCGGCCTTCAGGAGCGCGATCATTTCCTGGTTGAAGATCAGGAACTCGCTCATCTTGATCCGGCCGCGGCCGGCGGCGCGCTTGCCCCCGAATGTCATGCCCTTGCGCTTGACCTCGAAGACGTGGCCGCCGCGGCGCTCGACTTCCAGGCGCGCCGAACCGATGTCGGCCGCCATCACGGACTGCTCCGCGACCGAGCCGTCGGGCCATCCCGCCTTCACCTTGAACTCGCTCACGGCCGCTTCCCCACCGCCCGGGAATTGGCGTGGCCCTGATCCGGCGCCCCGATGCGCGGGATCTCCTGGGCGAGCAGGATCAGGATCAGCGCGGTCTTGGACGCCTCCTCGCGGGATGCCCCCACGACCAGAGTCTGCGAGAGCGTGGTCAGGATCGAGGCGCGGTAGATGGGCTTGAGCAGCACCAGGCTATTCCCGGGGACCCGGCGCTCCCGCAAAAGCGAGAACGGCGAGAGCAGCAGGTCCTGCCCCTCGCCGGCCGGCCGGATCGTGAAGGTCAGCCGATACTCTCCGCCGAAGTCGTAATCGACCTGGCCGCCCTCGACCCCGCGGAGCACCGCCGAATCGATCAGCGCGTAGTCGTTGAACTGGAAGAGCGATTTCAGCTTCTTGCCGAGGCCTTCGATCTCGTGCGCGATCGACCCGGCGGGAACGTCGGCGCGGGCGCGCACGAGCTTGATCGCGAACGTGAAGCCGCGCGGCGCGACGTCGAATGCGGCGAGGATCTTGGCGATGCGATCCAGCTTCTCGGGCTGGTCCGTCACGGTCATGGCGTTGATCTTCTGGGCCAGCGTGATCGACGCCGACTCGGAAAGATTCGGGCGGATCAAGAGCGCGGCCTCCTCCACCCGTTTGTGCTTCAGCAAAAATACGCGCACGGCCACGTCGCCCCCGGCGGCCCGTAGCTGCGCGGCGAGCAACACGATCACGGCGACGAAAAGAAAAGTCCTCTTCACACGAATTGAAATCCCCGGCTCCTCAGACGAGCCGGCCCGGGCGGCGGTGCCTCAACGGAGGGCTGCCTAAATGTCCAGCCCCCGATCCACGATCCAGACCACGCGGGGTTCCTCCCGGCCGGCGCCGGGGTTCCAGTCATAAATGGTTGCGCCCGAGGGCGGCGGCGCTTCCTCGCTGAGACCCGCGGAACGCAGCGCGGCCGGGGCCGCGGCTCCGGAAGCCGGAGCCAGGGGAATCTGGGATGACGCCTCGGAGGCTTTGGCTCCGGGGGTCTCCCGCAGGCGCAGCGCTCCTGGAGTCAGAACGGCCAGGGCCACGACGGCCGCCGCCGCGGCGGGGCCGATCCTCCGCCGGCGGGCGCGGGGTCCGATGCGGCGTTCCACCCGCATCAGCTCGACTCCGGCGCGCACGGCCGACAGAATCTGCCGCGAATCGGTTTCCGGAATCTCCTCGCGAATCGTGCGCGCAAAGAGCAGCGTCGGATCCTGCGCGGCCGCCGCCTCGCGGCAGTCCTCGCAGGAGGCCAGATGGTCGCGAAGCATCCGGTGCTGGGCCTGCGGGAGGTGCTCCCCCAGGTAGTCTTCGAAGCTGCTCCGGACGATCGCGCAAACGGGGTTCATCGGGGGGTCCTTCCGCGGAGGAATTCGGGGTGAAGTTTCTGGATCTCCTTGCGGAGGATCCGGCGGGCGTTGAAGAGGTGATTGCGCACGGTCGATTCGCCGCATCCCAAAATCGCGGCGATCTCGTGCGTCTCGCAGTCCTGCATCTCGCGCAGCACGAACACGGCCTTCTGTTTCTCCGACAGCCGACCGGAGACCGCCTCGAAGAGGCGGGCGAGATCGGCGTCCTCCGCCGTGCGCGACGCGTCCGCCGCGGTCGCCTCCTCGCGGGCCCGGACCAGCTGCAGGGTGGCGCCGTGCGCCCGTTCGCGGCTGCGGGAGCTGCGCAGGAAGTCGATCGCGAGGTTCGTCGCGATGCGATAGAGCCAGGTGTTCAGGGAGTAGCGATGGTCGTAGCGGTGGATCTCTTTCCAGACGCGCAGGAACACCATCTGGGCGACGTCGCGGGCGTCTTCCCCGTTGCCCACGATGCGGCGGGCGAGCGAGACCACGGCCCCGGTCTTGCGGGTCACGAGGGTCTCGAAGGAGAGCATGTCGCCTTCGCGGGCCCGGACGGCGAGGTCGCGGTCGGGCAGCTCCGTCAGCTCCCGACGCTCCCGTTCCTGGCTGTAGACGAGCTCCATGTTTTTGAGAGACCCCCTCCTGCCGGGGTATACGGAGAACCGGCCCCTTCCGTTGGGGCCATTCGCCATGTCCTAAGCCTTTGAATCTTAAATCTTTGAACGCCCCCCGGCAAGCGCGGAGGACTCCCATTCGGCGATAATCGCAGCGCTTTGCGTCTCTATCGGGCACTAGCCTCTCTGGCCCTGGCCGCCTACGCCCCGTTCGCGCTCCTGCGGTCGCTCGCGGGAGGCCGCCGGCTGGGCGACATTCGCGGACGCCTGGGGCTCAAGCCCTTCCCGGATCTGGACGGTGGAATCTGGATTCACGCCGTGTCCGTCGGAGAGGTCGGGGTGGCGCGCAACCTCTTGCAGGCCGTGCGCCGGCGCCTGCCGGACTGTCCCGTGGGGATCTCGGTCACGACGGAGGCCGGACGCGAGCTGGCGGAATCCTCCCTGTCGGATCACGCCGCGATCTTTCCCTTCCCGTTCGAGCTCGCCGGTCCGGTCGAACGGTCGCTCGCACAGGTCCGGCCCTCGTTGGTGCTGCTGACCGAGACCGAAATTTGGCCGCTGTTCCTGGAGCGCGCATCCGGCCTGGGCATCCCCGTGGCTCTGGTCAACGGCCGGATCTCGTCCCGCTCTTTCGCGCGGTATCGGCTGGTCCGGCGATTCCTGGCGGAATCGCTCTCGCGAATCGCGCTCTTCTCCATGCAGTCGGCCGAGGACGCGCGGCGCATGGAAGCCCTCGGCGCCGCTCCCGAGCGCATCCGCAACTACGGCAATCTCAAGTACGACTCGGCCGAAGCCGCATTGTTCCCCGACGCCGACCGGCTGGCGCGCGCCGCGGCGGGCCGCGCCGTCCTCGTGGCCGGCTCGACGGGCGAGGGCGAGGAGAGCCTCGTCCTGGACGCGTGGGAGCGCCTGCCGAACCGGCCGCTTCTCGTCCTGGCCCCCCGCCGCCCCGAGCGATTCGACGAGGTAGCGCGCCTGGTGGAGAACCGCGGCCTCCGCCTCCTGCGCCGCTCGCCTCCCGATCCCCGCCTCCCGCCTTCCGACTCCCCCATCGACGTCTACCTGCTCGATTCCATCGGCGAACTGGCCTCGATCTACCGTTGCGCGAGCCTCGCATTCATCGGCGGGAGCCTCGTGGACACCGGCGGCCAAAACCCGATCGAGGCATGGGCCGCGGGGATTCCCGTGATCGCGGGAGCCCACATGGAAAACTTTCGCGAGATCGCCGCGCGCGGACAGGAGCTGCGGATCCTGCATCGGGCCCACAGCCGCGAGGAGCTGTCCGACCGGATCGCGGAGGCGCTCGCCGCGCCGGAGGAAACGTCCCGCCGTGGAGCGGAGGCCGCGCGGTTCGTGGCGGCCAGCCGCGGGGCCGCGGATCGGACCGCGGCCGCGATCCTGGACCTCGTGCCGGGGCTCTCGAGCCGGCGAGCGTCCGCTCCGTGACGCGGTCCCCGTTCGCGAAGCTGTACGGGAAGGCGCTGAGCCTGCGCGCCCAGCTCTACGCGAAGGGCCGCTTCGAATCGCAGCGGCTCCCGCGCCCGTGCGTGTCGGTGGGCAATCTCACGATGGGCGGCACGGGCAAGACGCCGTTCGTCGAGTTCATGGCCCGCCGCCTGCGCTTCGACGGATGGCGTCCGGCCATCCTGTCGCGTGGGTACGGCCGCCTGTCCCACGGCGTCGTGGTCGTCTCGGCGGGAGAGGGGCCCATGGTCTCGGCCGAGGAGGGAGGCGATGAACCGGTGGCGCTGGCCCGATCGCTTTCGGGCGTGTTGATCGTGGTCGGCGAGCGCCGGGCGCAGGCCGCCCGGCGCGCCGCGGATCTGGGAGCCGATCTCCTGCTGATGGACGACGGCTTCCAGCACCTGGCCGTGCGCCGGGACGTGGACTTGCTGTTGCTGGATGCGAAGGATCCGTTTGGAGGAGGGAGCTTTCCGCCGCGGGGCCGCCTGCGCGAGCCGGTCGCGGCCTTGAAACGCGCGGATGCGATCGTGTTCACGCGCGTCAACCGCGGCGCTCCGCCGCTGGCTGTTCTGCGGGAGATCTCGCGTCTGCATCCCGATGCGCCGATCTTCCACGCCCGCATCCGCCCCGTGTCCCTGCGGGACGAAAACGGCGCGACCGTGGAGATCGCGCTGCTGGCCAAGCGCCGGTGCCTGGGGGTCTGCGGCATCGCGAACGGCCGGGAGTTCACGGCCACGCTGCGGGAAATGTCCCTCTCGCCCGAGGAGGTGCTGGAGTTTCGGGATCACCAGCGCTATCGGCGCCGCCATCTGGAGCGCATCCGCGCCGCCGCGCAGCGGGTCGGCGCGAGCTGGATCGTGACCACCGAAAAGGACGCCGCGAAGCTCTCCGGAAAGACCGGGCTGCCGTTGATCACGGTCCGGCTCTCGGTCGAAGTCGACGAGCCCGGCTTTTTCCCTTTCGTCAGCGAGCGCCTGAAGGCCGCCGCTCCGGCTCCGCGATGAGCCCGGCCGCGACTCCGCGGCGGCGGCGGTCTCCCGCGCGCGACCGCTCCGAGCTCTGGCTCTTTCGGATCGCGGTCCAAACCCTCGGGCGGCTTCCCCGCGGCGTCCCGGCGGCCCTGGGGCGCGGGCTGACTCGGCTCTACCTCCGGCTGTCAGCCTCGCGCCGCCGCGTCCTGCTCGGCAACCTCCGCCAGGCTTTTCCCGAGAAGAGCTCCCGGGAGATCGCGCGCATCGCCCGCGATTCGATGGGCTCCTTCGGCGCCGCGGTCATGGACTTCATCGAAATCTCCCGGTTGGACGCGGAGGCGATTCGCTCGCGCGTGCGCGTGGTCGGCCGGGAACATTACGATCGGGCGCGCGCGCTCCATCGCGGCGTTCTCCTCATGTCGGCGCACATCGGCGGATGGGAGCTGGGCGCATTGCTGGGCGGAATCCTGGGCGAGCCCATCGTCCCGGTCATCCGGCCGCTGGACAACCCGCTGCTCGAGCGCGAGCTGGTCCGGCTGCGCACGCGCTTCGGCAACCGTTTGATCGGCAAGCGCGACGCGGCCAAGGACATCTTGAAGACGCTGCGCGCCGATGAGGCCGTGGCGATCCTGATCGATCAGAACGTGATCGCGCGCGAAGGGGTGTTCGTTCCCTTCTTCGGAAGGCTGGCGGCGACCTCGCCGGCGCTAGCCCTCTTTCAGCTCAAGACGGGCGCTCCCGTCGTCCCGGTCTTCGTCTGGCCCGATGGGCGCGGCCGGTATCGGGTCGAGCTGGAGCCGGCCATCCTGGCAGAGGAGTTCCAGCAGGACGGCCTCGACCGCGCCCAGGCCGTGCTCCGGGCCACGGCCCGCTACACCGAGGTCACGGAGGCCGCGATTCGCCGGGACCCGGCCGCGTGGCTCTGGATGCACAACCGCTGGCGCACGCGCCCGGAGGGGGCGGCGTGACCTCCCGATTGGTGATCGCGCCCAACTGGATCGGCGACGCGGTCATGTCGCTGCCCACGATCCGCGCGCTGCGCCGCCAATACGCGGGAGACCGGATGACCGTCCTGGCGCGGCCGGGGCCTGCGGCGATCTATCGCGCGCAAGGCGACGCGAACGAGGTTCTGGTGCGGGCGTCATTTTCCGCCGACGTGCTCGCGCTGCGCGCGCGGCGGTTCGACGAGGCGTGGCTGCTGCCCAACTCGATGCGCGCCGCGCTGCTCGCGTTTCTCTCGGGCGCGAGCCGGCGGCTGGGCTACGCGACGGACCGCCGGGGCTGGCTCTTGACGCACGCCCCGCCGCCGCCGCCGCAAACCCGCCATCAATTGCGCGATTACGACGGGCTGCTGCGCCTGGCGGGTGTGCCGCCCGACGTGGATCCGCCACGCCTTCGGATTCCTGACCCGGCCGCCCAACGCGCCCGCGAGGCTGTGAGCGCGGCCGGCCTCACGCCGGCCCAGTTCGCCGTGCTGTGTCCCGCCAGCGCTTCGGCCGGGACCAAGCGCTGGCCGCCCGAACGCTTCGCGTCCCTCGCCGATCGGTTGGCCCCGCTGGGCTACGGATGCGCCGTGGCCGTGGGTCCGGGAGAGGGGGGCGTGGCGGAGGCGGTCGGGCGATCGGCCCATGCGGCGCTTCCGGTGCTTGGCGAGGATCTCGACGCCGTGGAGCTCGCGGCGGTCTTCGGCCTCGCGCGCGTCGTGGTGTCCAACGACTCGGGGCCCGCGCATCTGGCCGCGGCCGTGGGCACGCCGGTGGTCGCATTTTTCGGCCCGACCGACCCGGGCCGGACCGCCCCCTCCGGCGCGCCCGTGCGCATCCTGGATCGCTACGTGTTTTGTTCGCCGTGCTTTCTGGAGGTCTGCCCGTATGGGCATGAGTGCATGAGGGAGATCACGGTGGAAATGGCGGTCCGGGCGGTGGAGGAGTTGACCGGGACTACGGCGTGGGATCCCTCGCTGAGCTCGGGATGAAATGACGCGGCACAGGCCGCGTCATTTCAGCTCCGTATTCCAGTAAGCCAGATCCAGGAAGTTCCGCCACGCCGGATGGAATTTGCTCGAGCCGAACTGGCCGACCGGATGCCAGCGGGGCTTCTTCGGCGGCGCGATCAGGCGCATCGACGCCTCTTGCGGCGTGCGGTTGCCCTTGCGCACGTTGCAGGACAGGCAGGCGCACACGACATTCTCCCAGTGGGAGCTCCCGCCGCGTGACAGCGGAATCACGTGGTCCAGAGACAGCTCCGACGAGGAGAATCGGTGGCCGCAGTACTGGCAACGGTTCCCGTCGCGCAGATAGATGTTGTGGCGCGAGAACTTGACCTCCTGGCGCGGCAGCCGGTCGAACTCCTTGAGCGCGATCACGCGGGGCACGCGGATCGCCATCGAAGGCGTCAAGACCACCTCGTCCTGGGGTTGGACCGGAATGTCGCACCAGTTCTCGAACTCGTAGGTCGTGTAATCGGGCAGGACCGCCTTCACGTGGCCCTTGTAGAAGAGCGAAAAGGCCTTCCGGACGGACGTCACCTGGACCGCCTGAAAGACGCGATTCAACACGAGAACCTGGGAGTCGAGCATGGGTCTTCTGTTCTCTCCGGGGCGGTCATTATAATCCGCGGCTGTGCCATTCGAGGTGTCGAGACAGCGCCTCGCGGAGCTGATCGGAGCGTTCTCCGGCCGCCGGCTCGTGGTCGCGGGCGATTTCGTGCTGGACCGCTTCATCCTGGGGGAGCCCAAGCGCGTCAGCCGCGAGGCGCCAGTTCTGATCCTGCGTCACGTCCGCGAGGACAGCCTTCCGGGGGGCGCCGGCAACACCGCGGCCAACGTTCGGGCGCTCGGCGGCGAGCCCGTGTGCGTCGGCGTGACGGGGCGGGACGAGGGGGGCAAGACGCTGCGCGAGATCCTCCGCGCCCGAGGCATCCCTTCGGATGGCTTCCTGGAGGTCTCCAACTACAGGACGCCCACCAAGACCCGCATCCTCGGCGGCGCATCGCATGGGATCAAACAGCAAATCGTTCGCTACGACATCGAAGACAACGTCCCCCGGCAAGAGGCGCTCACCGCCGAGCTGGACGCCCGCCTTCGGACCGCGGCGCGCGGAGCCCACGGCGCGATCCTGTCGGACTACGGCTACGGGTCCATCTCCGCCAGCGCCGTCGCGTCGCTGCGCCAGGCCCTGCCGTCCGGCGCGCGCATCTGCGTGGATTCCCGCCACCGCCTCGCGGAGTTCACCGACGTGGACGCGGCCACGCCCAACGAAGAGGAGCTGGAGGAATCCGCCGGCGCGCCGCTGGGCGATTCCGACGAGCGGCTGGCATTAGCGGGTTCGGCCCTGCGCCAGCGCATGCGTTGCCCGTGCCTCCTGGTCACGCGCGGCTCGCGGGGCATGGCGCTCTTCGACGGCGATGCGCCGCCGCTCCCGATTCCGGTGCACGGCACCGATCAGGTCGCCGACGTCACCGGCGCGGGCGACACCGTCTTGGCCACGTTCGCCCTGGCTCTCTGCGCCGGCGCGACGCCTCTGGAAGCGGCGCTGCTGTCGAATTTCGCGGGCGGCACCGTCGTGACCAAGATGGGCACGGCGGTGGTGACACCCGAGGAGCTCCGAACCGCCGTGGAGGCGGATCGCGTGCTGCTGCGCTGAATCGGTGACGGCATCCAAGGTCCTCACGCGCCCGGAATTGGTCGATGCCGCGGGGCGCGCGCGGGCGGCCCACAAGCGGATCGTCTTCTGCAACGGCGCCTTCGACCTGCTGCACGTCGGGCACGTCCGCTATCTCGAGGCCGCCCGGCGCGAGGGAGACTGGCTCGCCGTGGGCATCAATTCGGATCGATCCGTGGGGCGCGCGAAGGGGCCTTCCCGTCCGATCCTGCCCGAGGGAGAGCGCGCGGAGATCGTGTCGGCGCTGGGCTGTGTCGACGCCGTCACGGTCTTCGACGAGGACTCCCCCGCGGACCTGATCGCACAGCTGCGGCCCGACGTGCACGCCAAGGGCACGGACTACACCGCCGACGGCGTGCCGGAACGCGGCATCGTCGCCGCGTACGGAGGCCGCACGGTGATCGTGGGAGACAGCAAGGATCACGCGACGACGGACGTGATCGAGAGGATCAAGTCGTCAGTTGTCAGTTCTCAGTTGTCAGTTCCGGACAAGGGAAAACTGAAAACTGAGAACTGAGAACCGAAAACTCCTCCCCATGCGCCTCCTCATCGTTCGCCTCTCGTCCATGGGCGACGTGATCCACGCCCTGCCGCTGGCCAGAAACGCGCGGCGAGCCGGCGCGGCGATCGGGTGGGTCATCGAGCGCGCGTTCGCCGGTCTCCTGGCGGGCAACACGGATTGCGACGCGATCTTCGTGGCCGACACGCGCGGTTGGCGCGCGCGTCCGCTGGCCGCGGCGACGCTGCGCGAGGTGAGGAACCTCCGCCGGCGGCTTCGCGCCTTCGCGCCGGATGGCACGCTGGAGGTTCAAGGTCTCTGGAAGTCTGCGCTGATCGCGCGAGCCGCCGGCGCGCCGGTCATCGGATTCGCCGCCCCGGAGCGGCGAGAGTCGGGATCCGCGATCTTCTGCGATGTCCGGGTGACTCCCTCCACGCGTGCACGACACATCGTCGAGAGGAATCTCGCGCTGCTTTCCCCGCTGGGAATTCCGCCCCTGGAGCTCTCCCCCGACGCCCGGTATCTCGGCGCGGCGCCGCATCCCGCGGCCGACGAGTTCTTGGCCGCCGCGCCGCCGGGTTTCGTCCTCTTTCACCCCGGTGCCGCGCGCCCCGAAAAAACTTGGGAGGAGAGTCGGTTCGCAGCGCTCGCGCGCGGGCTGCTCCGCGAACGGGGCCTGCCTCCGGTCATCTCGTGGGGACCCGGCGACGAAGACCGCGTCCGGAGACTGCGCGCGCTGCTTCCGGAGGCCTCGGTGGCGCCGTTGCTCGATTTTCCGGGACTGGCGCGGGTCAGCGCGGCCTCGCGTCTGTTCGTCGCCGGTGATACCGGACCGCTCCACTTGGCCGATGCGCTGGGCGTGCCGACGCTGGCGTTGTTCGGACCGACGGATCCCGCGCGCAACGGGCCGCATCGCGACAAACGAGGCATCGTGACGGCGATGCACAGCGTCTCGGAGCAGACCGTGCTGGGACGAGCGCTGGAGCGAGTCGAAATTTAAGAGTCGACGTTCCGCGAGGGCCATGGGGTCGACTCCAGCTCCCGGCTTCCCTTTGACACCAGGGCACTAAACCCCTACCATCATTTCATTCCATGGCCGTAAAGCTCGGAGACCTCCTCCTCAAGCAGAAGCTGATCACTCAAGAGCAGCTGGAGACCGCGTTGAAGCTCCAGCGGGAGGAGGGGGGCAAGATCGGCGAAGCCCTGGTCCGCGTGGGCGCGGTGTCCGAGAGCGACATCACCGAGACCCTCTCGCAGCAGTTCGGGGTGCCGTCGATCGACCTCGCGCACTTCGAGATCGACCCCGCCGTCATCAAGGTCGTCCCCGGCGAGGTGGCCCGGAAATACGGTGTCCTCCCGGTGAACAAAACGGGCGCGACGCTGACCATCGCGATGGGCGATCCCACCAACGTGTTCGCGATGGACGACATCAAGTTCATGACCGGCTACAACGTCGAGCCCGTGGTGGCCTCCGAGATCGCGCTGCGCAAGGCGATCGACAAGCACTACGGCACACCGCGTTCGGTCGTCCTCAAGGAGCGGGCCAAACAGCAGAACGGCCAGCCCTTCGCCGCCGACTCGGTCGACGACGTCATGGCTTCCGGGGCGCTGACCATGGACGACATGGCGAGCGTCGGCCTCGGCGAGCTGAACATGGACGAGATCACCGGCCTGAACGCGGGCGCCGACGTGGACGTGGTCCGCGGCGAGGAAGGCCAGGAGATCGACCTCTCGGACCTCGCGAAGTCCAGCGAATCGGCCCCGATCATCAAGGTCTCCAACCTGATCCTGATCGAGGCCCTCAAGGCGGGAGCCTCGGACATCCACGTGGAGCCGTACGAGAAGGAGTTCCGCGTCCGCTTCCGCGTGGACGGCATCCTCCACAACATCATGGCGCTGCCCATGCGGACCCGCGATCCCCTGATCTCGCGCCTGAAGATCATGGCCAAACTGGACATTTCCGAGAAACGCCTGCCCCAGGACGGACGCATCAAGATCCGGCTGCGCGTCGAGGAGCGCTCCCGGGACCTGGACCTGCGCGTCTCCAGCGTGCCGACCCACTTCGGCGAAAAGGTCGTCATGCGGCTCCTGGACAAGACCAAGCTGCAGCTGGACATGACTCAGCTCGGGTTCGACCAGGAGCCCCTGCGCCGCTTCAAGGACGCGATCGACCGGCCGTTCGGCATCGTGCTGGTCACGGGCCCGACGGGCTCCGGCAAGACCAACACGCTGTACTCCGCGATCGCCGCGCTCAACGACCCGACGGTCAACATCATGACCGCCGAAGACCCGATCGAGTTCAACCTGGCAGGAATCAACCAGGTCCAGATGAAGGAGCAGATCGGACTGACCTTCGCCTCGGCGTTGCGGTCCTTCCTGCGCCAGGACCCGGACATCATCCTGGTGGGCGAGATCCGCGACTTCGAGACGGCGGAGATCGCGGTCAAAGCCGCCTTGACCGGCCACCTGGTCCTCTCCACCCTCCACACCAACGACGCGCCCTCGACGATCAACCGGTTGATGAACATGGGCATCGAGCCGTTTCTCGTGGCCACCTCGGTCAACTGCATTTGCGCCCAGCGGCTGGTCCGGCGCATCTGCACGGGTTGCACCGAGGACGTGGAGACGCCGCCGCAGACGCTGATCCAGGTCGGATTCGCTCCGGACGAGATCAAGACCCTGCGGATCAAGCGGGGACGCGGGTGCGAGCGGTGCAACAACACCGGCTACAAGGGACGCGTCGGGCTCTTCGAAGTGCTGCTCTTCAGCGATGAGGTCCGCGACATGATCTTGTCCGGCGCCTCCTCGATCGAGTTGAAGCGCAAGGCGATCGAAGAGGGCATGGTCAGCCTGCGCATGTCGGGGCTCCAGAAGATCCGGGAGGGAGCCACCAGCCTCGAGGAAGTCCTGCGCGAGACGATCCTGTAGGCGGCCCGCCGATAACGGCCCGGGCCGTGAAAAGGCCAGTCTAGAGCCCCTTTTCGATCATCTCGCCCACCCCGCCCGCCCCTCCGGTTCCGTCTTTACCTGTTCCCCTTTCGGGCGTAAACTGTTGCGACACAACAATCGGGGGAAAGTTCTATGGCGAGTGAGACCACGCTTCACGGCCTGCTCAAGCAAATGGTCGAAATGGGGGGCTCGGACCTCCATCTGACGACGAGCTCGCCTCCCATGGTTCGCCTGGATGGAAAGCTGATCCCGCTTCCCTATCCCCCGCTGACCGTGCCGGAGACCAAACAGCTGGCGTATTCGGTGTTGACCGACGCGCAGAAGCATCGCTTCGAGGAAGGCCTGGAGCTGGACTTCTCCTTCGGCGTGAAGAGCCTGGCCCGGTTTCGCGCCAACAACTTCATGCAGCGCGGCGCGGTGGCCGGCGTCTACCGGCAGATCCCCTACGAGATCCTGGGGTTCAAGGAGCTGGGCCTTCCCCCGGTGGTCGAGCTTCTGTGCGACAAGCCGCGCGGCCTGATCCTGGTCTGCGGCCCCACGGGCTCGGGAAAGACGACGACCCAGGCGGCGATGATCGACAAGATCAACCGCGAGAAGCAGCTCCACATCGTGACCATCGAGGATCCGATCGAGTTTCTCCACGGCCACAAGAAGTGCCTGGTGAATCAGCGCGAGTTGAACGCCGACACCCATTCCTTCGGCAACGCGCTGCGCGCCGCCCTCCGCGAGGACCCCGACGTCGTGCTCATCGGTGAAATGCGCGACCTCGAGACGATCGAGGCCGCGCTGCGCATCGCCGAGACGGGCCACTTGACGCTGGCCACGCTTCACACGAACTCCGCGACCACGTCGATCAACCGCATCATCGACGTCTTCCCCGGGCACCAGCAGAGCCAGATCCGCACGCAGCTGTCCTTCGTGCTCGAAGGCATCATGTGTCAAACGCTCCTGGAGCGCATGAGCGGCAAGGGACGCGTGATGGCGCTGGAGATCCTCATCCCCAACGCGGCCATCCGCAATCTGATCCGCGAAGACAAGATCCACCAGGTCTACTCGATGATGCAGTCCGGCCAGTCCAAGTTCGGAATGCAGACGTTCAACCAGTCGCTCGCGACCCTGTACCTCAAGAAACTGATCACGCTCGAGGCGGCGCTCTCGCGCTCGTCGATGCCCGACGAGCTGCAGGAGCTCATCAACCGTGGCAGCGGCGTCAACGTCCCAACGATCGCCGCAACCGCGGGCAAGAGGGCTTAAACCGTGCCGAACTACGCTTGGAAGGGAAGAAACCGCACCGGGCTCGTCCAGGAGGGCGTGCTCGTCGCCGACTCGAAAGAGCTGGCGCTGACCTCGCTGCGCCGGCAAAACATCGTCGTCACCGGCATCCGGGAACGCGGCAAGGAAGTCTCGTTCTCGAAGATGGGCCGCAAGGTCCCGCCCAAGACGCTGGCGGTCTTCACCCGCCAGTTCTCGGTCATGATCGATGCGGGACTTCCGCTGGTGCAGTGCCTCGAGATCCTGGCCAACCAGCAGGAGCACAAGACCTTTTCCAAGATCCTCCTGCAGGTGCGCCAGGACGTCGAGGCTGGCTCGACGCTGGCGGACGCGATGCGCCGCCACCCCAAGGCGTTCGACGACCTGTTCGTCAACATGGTCGCGGCGGGCGAGGCCGGCGGTATCCTGGACACGATCCTTCAGCGGCTGTCGACCTACATCGAGAAGGCCGTCAAGCTGCGCTCGCAGGTCCGCGCGGCCCTCATCTATCCCGTCGCGGTCATCGTCATCGCGGCCATCGTCGTCGCGGTCATCCTGCTGAAGGTCATCCCGACGTTCGCCGCGCTCTTCACCAGCCTCGGGGCGGAGCTGCCGTTCCCCACGCGCGTGGTCATCAACGCGTCGAACTTCCTGGCCCGCTACTTCATCTTCATCGTCATCGGCATCGGCGTCATGGTGTTTTTCCTGCGCCGCTACTACAAGACGTACCGCGGCCGCCGCGTCATCGACGGCATGCTGCTGAAGACGCCGATCCTGGGCATGATTCTCCGCAAGATCGCCGTGGCCCGCTTCTGCCGGACGCTGGCGACTTTGACCTCCTCCGGCGTGCCGATCCTGGAAAGCCTGGACATCACGGCGCGGACCGCCGGCAACGCCATCGTCGAGGACGTCATCGTGGAAACCCGCAAGAGCGTCGAGGGCGGCAAGACGCTGGTCGAGCCCCTCCGGGACTCGGAGGTGTTTCCAAACATGGTCGTCCAGATGATCGGCGTCGGAGAGCAGACCGGCGCCCTGGACTCCATGCTCAACAAGATCGCCGAGTTCTACGAGGACGAAGTGGACATCGCCGTCGCCGGCCTGGTCAAGTTGCTCGAGCCGGTCATGATCTTCATCCTCGGCGTGGTCATCGGCGGCATCGTCATCGCGATGTACCTCCCGATGTTCACGCTGATCAACAAGATCGGATGAGGTGAAGTTGTCAGTCGTCGGTTTTCAGTTCTCAGTTCCGGAACTGACGACTGACGACTGATAACTGACAACGCGTGGACGAGTCTCCCCTCCGGCGCTCACTCTTCTGGCTGACGACGGTCCGGATCGTCGTCTTCTTCCTGATCGTCCTCTCCGCGATCCTGGTCCAGCTCGGATCCGGCGCGGAAGTCGAGATTTCCTACCTCTACGGGTTGAGCGCACTCGCGTTCGTCCTCTCGCTCTTCCATTGGACGGTCGGGCGATGGGTGCCGCCCCACGTGGAGGCCTACGTGCAGATCCTGGGGGATCTGACGCTGGTCTGTCTGCTGGTGTATTCCTCGGGCGGCCCCAGCTCGGTCTTCACGTTCCTCTACCTGGTGGTCATCGGGTCGGCCGCGTTCCTCCTGTACCGGACGGGGGCGGTTGTGATCGCCTCGGTGGCGGCGCTGCTG
>JBDTXY010000004.1:0-22246 GCA_040005945.1 Acidobacteriota bacterium | reverse complement strand
AGCGCCCATCGCGGGGACTTGGCCGTGGCGCCCAGCTCTTCCTGGACTCTGCCGTCGTCGACCTTGATCACGACGCCGTCGGTGTCGAAGGCGAGCGCGTGGCGCTTCTCGCGCCATTCCTCGACGAACTCCCGGACCTCCTCGAAGCTCTCGCAGCGGCGCCAGTGGGCCTGCACCGGAAAGCCCAGCGCGCGCAGCCGCTCCAGCGCGGCGGCCTGGCTCGGAGGCGGCGGCGTGGCCTGCGCGATTCCATACAGCCACGCGTCCAGCCGGCGCTTGGCCGTGATCCGGGAATCCAGCAGCCGCAGCGTTCCGGCCGCCGCGTTGCGGGGATTGGCGAAGAGGGGCAGGCCCTCCGCCTCGCGCTCGGCGTTGACGCGTTCGAAGGCCGCTCGCGAGTAGTAGACCTCGCCGCGGACCTCGAGGGCCGTCGGCTCGGCGATCTGGAGCGGGATCGAGCGGATCGTGCGCACGTTGTGCGTGACGTCCTCGCCGCGCACACCGTCGCCGCGCGTGGCGCCCCTGACCAGACGGCCGTTCTCGTACCGCAGCGCGATCGAGAGCCCGTCGATCTTGAGCTCCACGGCGAAGCCACGCGGCTCGGCGCCCAATACCCGCGTCGCCCGCGCCAGCCACGCCCGCGCCTCCTCCCAGGAGTAGGCGTTTTCCAGCGACAACATGGGCTCGGCGTGCACGACCGTCTCGAAGCCCTCGGCCGGAGCCCCGCCGACCCGCCGCGACGGAGAATCGGCGGCGGCCAGATCCGGATGCTCCGCCTCCAGCGCGATCAACTCGCGCATCAGTGAGTCGAACTCCGTGTCCGCAATCTCCGGCCGATTCTCGACGTAATACAGCCGCTCGTGCCGCCGGATCTCCTCGCTCAAAGCCGCGACCCGCCGCTCGGGCGAGCTCTCGGCTTCGTCCTTCAACGTCTTCCTCGCCACCGCTTCATGCTATCGGTTCCCCCGAACGCGACAAAGTCTCGCGAGATCCGCGAGGACCCGGCGCTTCGAGCGCGGGAGCCCTCGCTTCGCTCGGGATGACGTGTTGTCGGGAGCCGCGTGTCACCAGCCGTCGCGTACAGCGCGACCCGCGAGAGCAATTCGCGCATGCTAAAGTGGGCGCCAATGTCTCCGGCAAAAGTGCGAGCGTGTGTTCTCGCGCTCCTCGGATCGGCGGTTCCCGCGCTTGCCGGCCAACCCTTTCCGCCGCCGGTCGCCTCGTACCAGATCACCTGCCGGCTGGACGAGGAGAAGAAGACGATCGAGGGGACCGAGGTGCTGACCTGGAAAAACACCACGTCCCACCCCGCGTCCACGCTTCGGTTTCACCTCTACTTGAACGCCTTCCGCAACACGCTTTCGACGTTTCGCAAAGAGTCCGGCGACGAGCATCGCGGCGGCAGGCTTCCCGATTCGTGGGGCGCCGTCGAGATCCGCCGCATGACGGCCTCCGACGGGACCGACCTGCTGCCGGCCCTCCGCTACGTCTCGCCCGACGACGGAAACCCGGAGGACCGAACGGTCGCCGAGGTCATCCTGGGCAAGCCCGTCGCGCCGGGCGAAACGCTCTCGCTCGCCCTGGATTTCGTCTCACGGCTCCCCCGGGTCTCGGTGCGCACGGGATACAAGGACGACTTCTTCATGGTCGTTCAGTGGTTCCCGAAGATCGGAGTCTTCGAGGAGACCGGCTGGAACTGCCACCAGTTCCACGCGTCCAGCGAGTTCTTCTCGGACTTCGGCAACTACGACGTCTCCATCGACCTTCCGCTGCGCTTCAAGGGAAAAATCGGCGCCACGGGGCGCAAGACCGACGAGCGCGAGACCTCCGGCGGCCGCGTGCTCGATCGCTTCCAGCAGGACGGCGTGCACGACTTCGCCTGGACCGCGGACCCGACGTTTCTCGTCCTGGAGGACTCCTTCCGCGAGGCAGGCCTGGGAGACGTCGCACTCACGCTCCTGCTCCAGCCGGAGCACGCGAGCCAGGCGCAGCGCCACTTCCGCGCCGCCAAGGCCGCCCTGTCGGGCTACGGGCGCGTCCTGGGGGCTTACCCCTACGGCACCCTCACGATCGTGGACCCGCCCTGGGGGGCCCGGGGGGCCGGCGGGATGGAATACCCCACGCTGATCACGGCCGGCACCTCCTGGAGCGCGCCGCAGAGCGTCCAGCGCCCCGAAGGGGTCACCGTGCACGAGGCCGGCCACCAGTTCTTCTACGGCCTGCTGGCCTCCAACGAGTTCGAGGAGGCCTGGCTGGACGAGGGCTTCAACACCTACATGACGGCGCGCGTCCTGCAGGCCACCTACGGCAGCAACCGGGTGGAGCTCAACGTCTTCGGCCTCCACTTTCCCCTGGGCATCGACATCCATCACCCCCTGGATTCCAACCGGGGGTATTTCGAGACCGCCGATTGGGACGTGCTCGCCTCGCCGAGCTGGAAGTTTCGCAGCCGGAGCTCCTACGGCAACCTCATCTACCACAAGACCGCGCTGACGATGGCGACGCTGGAGCGCATGCTCGGAACGCCGGTGATGGACAAGGCCCTGCGCCTCTACGCCGATCGCTCGCGGTTCCTCCATCCGCGGACCTCCGACTTCATCGCCGCGGTCAACGACGCCACGGGGGCGGACTGGCGATGGTTCTTCGACCGCACGTTCTTCTCCTCCGGCATCGTGGATTACGCGGTGTCCGATGCGGTCAGCGAGCCCGCGAAGCCTCCGCGCGGCCTCTTCGAGAAAGACGGCGCGCTCGTGGAGCGGGCCCCGGCTTCCTCGGCCCGCGGCAAGGGCTACGACAGCGCGGTCACGGTGGTCCGGCGCGGCGATGTCGCCATGCCGGTCGACGTGGTGCTGCGCTTCGACGGCGGCCACGTGTACCGCACCCGCTGGAACGGCGACGCCCGCTGGACCCGGTATCGCGTCTCGGGGGGCCCGCGCCTCTTGGAGGCCGTCGTCGATCCCGACGAGAAGATCCTGCTCGACGCCGACCGCACCAACAACGGGCGCCGCCCCCTGGCCGATCCGCGCGCCGCCACCCGCTGGACCGCTCGCGCGGTCTTCTGGGTCCAGAACATGATCGACTTTCTGACGGTGGGCTGGTGAGCGCCAGCGGCCCGAAGGCTCTGCCCTGCTTCCTGCGGGGCATGGCGCTGTCGCTGTCCAAGCCGTACCTGGCCGTGGCGCTGTGGCTCATCCAGCTGCTGATGGCTGCGGTCCTCATCCTGCCGATCAGCAACTCGCTTCATGCGCTGCTGGATCACGCGCCGGCCGCCGACAAGATGGTGGCCAACCCCGACTACGGCTGGTGGGAAACCGTGCGCCGCGTCCATCCGGATTTGCTGGGCAACTTCCCGGAGCTGGCGACGGGACTCCTGACCTCCGAGGGAATCAAGTGGTCCGAGCTGCCGGAGATGCGCGGCATCGGAGCGGCCGCGTTTTCCCTGGCGCTGCTGGCGACGGTCCTGCACGCCTTCGCCCTGGGGGGCATGCTGGGGGCCTTGCGGGAACCGTCCAGCTCACTGGTGACGTTCGGGCGGGAGGGCTTGCGCCGATTGCCGGCGTTCCTGGTTTTCACGTTTGCGGCCTTCGGCAGCGCGTTCGCCGCGTACGAGTGGATCTACCAGAAATCCGGAGAGCTGATGCGGGAGCGGATGATGGCGCTGCCCACGGAGCCCATGGCCCTGGCGGTCACGGGCATCCGGCTTCTGGCGCTTCTGCTGGCGCTGGCGATCATCAAGCTGTTGACCGACTCGGTGCGCGCGGTCTGGGTGGCTCGGCCGGATCTGCCGCCGGTCTCCCGATTCGTCTTCGGACTCGGAGGGGCGGTGTCGCGGCCCCTGCGCCTCCTGGGAATTCTGGGGATCTACTCGCTGGTCACGGCCGCGCTCTACGTCGTCTGGCTCGTGCTGGATCCCTCCGCCGGCGGCGAGGCGCGCTTCGCGCTGGTTCCGCTGATCCTGGCGCAGCAGGTGTTCGTGTTCGTGCGCCTCCTGATCAAGATCGGCTACTACGCCGGAGTGTCGGAGGCGCTGACGCGCGTTCCCTCTCCCGAATATTCGTACGTGGCGGCCTCGCCCCCGGCGGAATCACCGGCGGCCGTCGCGCACGAACCCCCGCTCGACCGCACGTAGCCCCGCATCGAAACGGACCCGGTACACGAACGGCTCGCGGCGCAGGCCGCCGCCCTCGCCCCGTTCCCACGGCCCCGTGAACCACGGCAGGAAGCGCAGGTCCTGCACGATGACCGCCGCGCTTCCGTCGGGCTCCGCGTCCACGGTCTCCAGCGGAAAGCGCGCGAAGTTCAGGTAGATGATCCAGTCCGGCAGCGCTCGGGCGGTGGCCAGCGGGGCCGAGGCGGGCGGTTTCGGAAAACGCTGGATCCGGACACGCGCGGGAGGCGGGTAGAAGTCGGAGAGGCTCTTGAGGATTTCCGACCATTTCTGGGGCGGCTGGGGATTCTGCACGCCTCGGGCGAAGGGGCCGATGTCGAAGAAGGCGACGTCCACCTCCGTCCCGCGGTCGGTCAATCCCAACCATCGGAACGGAGACAGAAACTGGGGCAGCACGGCGCACTTCGCGCCCGCCGGGACCCCGTCCACGCGTTTCCAGATCGCCAGCGCGCGTGCGTGGAGGACCGCGCAGGCGGCGATGTAGAGAACCAGCAGAAGGGACCCGGCCGCCGCAATCCGGCGCGCCCGCGACCGAAAGACCATCGCGCCGGCGAATGTCAGCAGCGAGATCCCGGTGAAGAACGGATCCAGAATGAAGACCCAATCCAGCGCGTAGCGCGTGCGCGAGAGCGGCGTCCAGAACATGATGCCGAAGGACGTGATCCAGTCGAACAGGATGTGCGACGCCAGCCCCAGCGCCGCGAAGAGCCAGAGCGCCGCCAGGGGCGCCTTGCGCAGGAACAGCCGCGCCACGAGGGCGATGGCGAGGGCCAGGAACGGGAGGACCAGAAACGAGTGAGTCCAGCTGCGGTGGTCGCGCAGGTAGTCCAACCGCGTGGCGATGAAGAGAAAGTCGAGGTCCGGCACCATCGCCGCGATCGCGCCGACCCAGAACGCGCCCCGCGCCTCCGGTCGGTCGGAGGAAGCGCGGGAGAGGATCGTGCCGGCCAGACCATGGGAGAGCGTGTCCATGAGCGGCCGGATGATACAGGCCGAAGGAGTTATCAGTGATCGGTTCTCAGTTTTCACTTCTGGATCTGGCTTTCCTTCAGCTCCCGTCGGTCCAAAAACTGACAACTGACAACTGACAACTGATAACTTCCCTCCATGACGGAGCAATCGCTCAAGGGCAAGGTCGCGCTCCTGACCGGGGCATCCTCGGGCCTCGGCCGCGCGTTCGCGCTCGCGTTGGGCCGTGCCGGCGCCAGCGTGTTCCTGGTGGCGCGACGCGAGGAGAAGCTGCGCGAGGTCGTCCGCGAGATCACGGATGCGGGCGGCGACGCCGCGTATCACGTCGTCGACGTCCGCAGCGTCCCGGCTCTCTACGACCTCGTGGACGTCGTCCTCTCGCGCCACCGCAAGCTCGACATCCTGATCAACAACGCCGGGCTGGGATACCGGTCGCCCCTGCTGGAAACCAAGCGGTCCGAGATCGCCGAGATGCTGGAGACCGATCTGAACGCGGCGGTCTATCTGACCCAGGCGTCCCTGAACGCCCTCCTGAAGAGCATCCCGTCCGACGTGGTCAACATCGCGTCCATCGCCGGCCTGGAGGGATTCGCGGAGGGCACCGTCTACTGCGCCGCCAAGGCCGGGCTGGTGGGCTTCACGCGCGCGCTCGCCGCGGAGCTCAAGCCCGCGAACATCCGCGTCACCGCCATCTGTCCGGGCTCGATCGACACCGAGTTTTTCGATCGGTACCAACCCACGCTCGACCGGCCGCGGATGCTTTCCGTCGACGACGCCGTGCGGGCGCTCCTGTACGTGTTGACGTCGCCTCCCAACGTCATACACGGCGAGGTGGTGCTTCGCCCGCGCGTGGTCTGATCCGAACCAGCCCCGTGCATCGAGCCGAGGGTCTCCTATAATCCTTCCAATCCATGCCTTCCATTCTCCTGGTCGACGACAGCGGTCTGTTCCGGGCAACGGCCAAAGAAGTCTTCAAGCGCACCGGCTGTAACACCCTCGCCGCCTCGGGCGGAACGGAGGCGCTGGACATCGTGCGGCGCGAGAGGCCCCAGATGATCATAGTCAGCGCCGGCATGAAGGGCATGACGGGGCTGGATTTGTGCCGCGTGCTCAAGGCGGACCCCGCGTTTGCCCGGATGCCGATCGTGCTGGTCACCCCGGCGGGAACCGGGGCGGCCGCAGCCCACGCCGGCGCCGACGCCGTCCTGGAAGAGCCGCTGAACTCGGAGGCCGTGTTCGCGGCCGTCCGGCGCTTCCTCCAGGTGATGCCCCGCGAGGAGGCCCGGTCGGCCGTGGAGTGGTCGATCACGTTCTGGCGCGAGGGCACGCAATTTTCCGGCACGATTCGCGACCTCTCGCGCGGCGGCTTCTTCGTGCGGACGTCCGTGCACCAGCCCATCGGCGCGCGCCTCGAGGTGTCCTTCGACGTTCCGGTCGAGCACGGCGTGCGCAACGTCGTCGCGGAAGCGATGGTGCTTCGCGTGGGCCGCGAGCCCGATGCGGGACTGGGCTGCCGGTTCTTTCAGGTTTCCACCACCTCGCGGGCCTACCTGGAGGAATGCCTCCGCATCCTGGCGCTCGGGGAGACCCCCGCGACGCCGTAGGCCCCTGAGCCAGCCGCGGACCACTCTCCGCTCCCGTCGGCGCGTCGAGCGCCGCTCAAAAACCTACGGGCTCGGGGCCGCCGCCAGATCCACCAGCTCGATCCCCGCCTCCCGCGCGACCCTGGTCGACCGCTCGTCGCGGTAGAACTCGCCGTAGTAGACGCGCGTGAGTCCTGAGTTGGCGATGAGCTTGAAGCAGGGCCAGCAGGGGCTGGCCGTGGTGTAGATCTCGGCCCCGCCGATCGCGACGCCGTTGCGGGCGGCCTGGATGATGGCGTTGGCCTCGGCGTGGATCGTCGCGACGCAGTGGCCGTCCTCCATGACGCAGCCAACGTCGCAGCAGTGCGGCATTCCTCGGATCGAGCCGTTGTACCCCGTCGAGAGGATCGTGCGGTCGCGCACGATCACGGCGCCGACGTGCTTGCGCGGGCAGGTCGAGCGCGACGCCACCTGGTGGGCGATGTTCATGAAGTACGTGTGCCAGTCGACGCGCTGCTCGCTCATCGGCGGGATTATGCCTGAGGCGTCAAGTCGGCGCGCCGGGGCTTCCCGTATGTCAGAATCGCCCGATGCCACGCCAGCGCCGCGTCGTCGTGACCGGGTTGGGCGCCGTCACCTCGATCGGCGCCTCGCTGGCGGAGTTCTGGAAGAACCTGCTGGCCGGCACGTGCGGCATCGGACCCTTTTCGCTGTTCGACGCGGCCGCCTACCGCACGCAAACGGCGGCGCAGGTGCCCGAGATTCCCGATGCGTTCCTGACGGCGGCGCAGCGGAGGCGCATGTCGCGCGCGGACCGGATGGGAGTGGCGGCGGCGCGCGAGGCGATCCGCGAATCGGGCCTGGACTTCTCCCGCGAAGACCCCACCCGCCTGGGCGTCATTCTGGGAGGCGGCACCTCCGGCCTCATCGATTCCGAGGCGTTCTTCGATCTGTACCTCCGGGGCCGCCAGGCGCGGCCGTCGAAGCTGCTCAACCATCTGCCCGATTCGATCACCGACCGGGTCGCGCAGCACTTCGGGCTGGAGGGAATCAAGTCGACGATCACCACGGCGTGTTCCTCTTCCGCCAATGCGATGGGCTTCGCCTTCGACGCGATCGGCGCGGGCTTAGCCGACGTGGTCGTGACCGGGGGCTCGGACGTGCTGGCGCGGCTGACGTACGGCGGGTTCAATTCCCTGCGCTCGGTGGACCCGGGCCCGTGCCGTCCCTTCGACCGCGAGCGCAAGGGGCTCTCGATCGGCGAGGCGGCCGGCATCCTGATCTTCGAAGAGGAATCGCACGCGCGCCGCCGGGGAGCGCCCGTCGTGGCCGAGTTTCGCGGGTACGGCGTCACCTCGGACGCGTACCACATGACCGCCCCGGATCCCTCCGGGGTTGCGGGCGGGCGGACTCTGCGCGCCGCGCTCGCGGATGCCGGCGTCAACGCCGACCAGGTCGACTACGTCAACGCGCACGGGACGGCCACGCCGCAGAACGACTCCGCGGAGACGGCCGCGCTCAAGAACGCGCTCGGGGAGCGCGCGGGAAAGATCCCGATCTCCTCGATCAAGTCCATGATCGGCCATTGCCTCTGCGCCTCCGGGGCGATCGAAGCCGTCGCGACCGCATTGACCGTGCGCGACGGAAAGGTGCCGCCCACGATTCACTACGAGAACCCCGACCCGGCCTGCGACCTCGACTACGTCCCCAACGAGGCGCGCGACGTGGACGTTCGCGTGGCCCTCTCGAACTCCTTTGCCTTCGGCGGAAACAGCTCCGTGATCGTGCTCGGCCGGTACGGCGAGAGGCTCGGCTGACCGGCGGCGCCTCGTCGCCCTCCGCCTCGCGAGGGCTGGTCACGGGAACCGGGGCCGTCGGCGCATTGGGCCGGACCGCTTCGGAGTTCTACCGCCGGTTGAGCGAGGGAGAGAGCGCCATCCGCCCCTTTCGGGCCGACGAGCATGGCGGCCTCCAGGCCACGCATGTGGCGCGATACGACGGCTTCACGCCCCAACCCGAGATCCCGGCGATGAAGGCCCGGCGGCTGGATCGCGGCAGCCAGTTCGCGCTGATCGCCTGCGCGCAGGCCATCGCCGAGGCGAACTACAGGATCGCCGACGCGCCGGAGGAGATCGGGATCGCGATGGGCACCGGCTCCGCGGGAGCCGGAGCCTTGACCGAGTTCCTGCGCGTCCTGTTGACCGAGTCGCCGGAGGCCGCGCCTCCCTTCCACTTCCCCAACACCGTCGCCAACGCGCCGGCCTCCCAGGTCTCCATCGAGCTG
The DNA here is from genome assembly GCA_040005945.1 of Acidobacteriota bacterium. Classification (GTDB taxonomy): domain Bacteria; phylum Acidobacteriota; class Thermoanaerobaculia; order UBA5066; family Gp7-AA6; genus DAHUXD01. The sequence goes on along the minus strand of JBDTXY010000004.1, from coordinate 13,242 downwards.
CAGATCTTCGGCCCCAACGTCACGATCACGCAGAAAGACCCGTCGGGGTTGAACGCGCTCCTGTTCTCCTGCCTCGCGCTCTCCTCGGGCCGCGCCAAGGCGATGCTCGCCGGGGCCGTGGACGAGTGGAACGCGGCCTATGCCATGGGATTCGACCGCGTCGGCGCGCTGCGGGGCGCCAAGCGCAGCTCCGGGATCGTGCAGGGCGAAGGCGCCTTCGTGGTCCTCCTCGAACAGGAGGAGCACGCGCAGGCGCGCGGCGCCCGGGCCCTGGCGCGCGTTACGGGGATCGCCACGGCCGGAGTGCCGTCCGAGCCCTACCGGTTCGCGCCCGACGCGGCCGCGATGGAGCGCGCGATTCGCGCGGCGCTCTCCGACGCGAACGCGAAACCCGCGGACGTCGACCTCTGGTTCCCGTCGCGGGACGGAGTGGTCGAGATGGACCGGGCCGAAGCGCGCGCGATGGAGGCGGTCTTCGGAAGCGAGCTGCCCCGGGCGATCGCGGTCAAGGACGCGATCGGAGAGATGGCGGCGGCGGGTGGAGCGCAGCTGGTCGCGGCGTGCCGCGCCCTGATGGACGGAGGCGCGCGCCGCGTCCTGATCAACTCCTTCGGCGCCGGAGGCAACTTCCTGGCCGCGGTCGTAGAGTCCGCGCGATGAGCGGTCGCGCCCGCACGCCGGAGCCGCCCCTGCGGGGGCTGACCATCGAGATCCCCGTGCGCTTCGCCGAGTGCGATCCCTACGGCGTCGTCTGGCACGGCCACTACGTCCTGTACATCGAGCACGCGCGCGAGGCCTTGACGGGAAGATTCGGCTTCAGCGCGGCCCGCGCCCTGGAAATGGGATACCGGGTCCCCGTGACCCGCATGGAGCTGCGCTACCGCGCGCCGGCGCGGCCGGATCAGATTCTGCGCGTGACCGCGCGCCTCCAGGCCCCCAGCGTGGCGCGCCTGCTCATGGACTACGAGATTCGCTCCGAGACCTCGGAGCTGCTGGTCACGGCCCAGACCGAGCAGGTCGTCGTCAACGCCTCAGGCGAGCTGCTCCTGACGCTGCCGTCGGGTCTGCGGGCGCTCTGCGCTTCGATCCTGGAGTTTCAGGATTCCGCGGAGATTCCGGCGCCGTGAAGGCGAAGGCTCCCGCGGTCTCCGCCAACCGGCGATCGGCCCTCTTCCTGGTGCGCTTCTTGGCCTTGCTGGTGGGCTTCTACGTCGTGGTCGCTTCGCACCCGGTCAACGACGCGGTCATCGTCCCCTTCACCGCCGGGATCGCGCGGCTCTCGGCCGTCGTCTTGAACGCCCTGGGAGAGAGGGTCGCGGTGACGGGGACCGAGCTGCGATCCAGCCGATTCGCGGTGGAAATCCAGAACGGATGCAACGGCATCGAGACCGCGCTGCTCTTCGTCTCGGCCGTGCTCGCGTTTCCGGCGCCCTGGCGCCGCCGCCTGATGGGATTGGGCCTCGGGTTCCTGGCGATCGAGCTCATCAACCTGGTGCGCGTGGTCTCGCTGTTCTGGGTCGGGGCGCACCGCCCGGCGCTCTTCAACGCGTCGCACACCGTCGTCTGGCAGTCGATCGTCGTTTTGTGCGGAGTGCTCCTGTTCCTGCTCTGGGCCACGTACGAGGGAAGAAGGAGCGCCGCCACCGCTCATGGCGCGGTCAAGTCGCGCTGAGCCGTCCGCACCGCTCATCCGCCTGGATGTTCGGGCGGCGCTGCGCGTGGTCGCCGGCTTTTGCGCCGCCCTCGTGATCTGGTTGACCTTCTCGGCTCCGTACGAGCGCGCGCTGGCCTCCGTCGCGCAAGTGCTGGTCAACGCCATGGAGCGACCGGCCGTGACCACGCTGGCGGCCTCGGGGGGAGAGATCCTGGTCGATCGCTCGGACTTTCCGCCGTCCTCGCCGCGGCCCGGAATCCCGGCGTCGGAGACGCACTTCAACTTCGTGCTGCTGGCCGCGCTCTTTGCGCTGGCGCCGCACTGCCTGCGCCCGCGCCCCTTCGGCCGGTTTTGGCTGGCCGCCGCGCTGCTCGCAGCCATCCACGTCGTCGCGACCGTGTTTCAGGTGGAATCGGTGTACGCCCTGCGCCTGGGTCCGTGGAGCGTGGAACACTATGGACCGGTGGCGCGAAACTTCTGGGCGGCCGGATTCCACTTCTACCAGATCGCGGGCCGCTTCGCGGCCCCGTTCGCCCTGTGGTGGGCGCTCCGTCTGGACGGCTGACAGCTCACCGCTGACAGCAACCGGCTCCTCAGCCCCTTCGGCCCCGCTCCCGCCTCAGGTACCGGTAATCCGGAATCCCGAACTCCTTGAGCTTGGCGATGAGCGAGCCGCGCGAGATGTTGAGGACCTGAGCGGCCCGGCTCTGGTTGCCCTCGACCCGGCGCATCGCGCGATCGATGACCTCGCGCTCGACCGTCTGCACGATCTTCTTGAGATCGTCGGTCTGGCGCAGCACGTTTTCCGCCGGTGTCGACTCGGCCATGGCCGCAGGCGCCAACGCCGGCGCCTCCAGCGTCTGCCGCTGCACCGGATCCGCGAGGCGCTCCTGTCCCATGCCCGCGAACGCGATGCCGGCGACCTGGACCAACTCCTCCAGAAACAGCACGGCCCGCGCCGGCAGGCGGGGACTTTCCCGCACCAGGATTCCGACGCAGCCCGCGTCGCACGGGGGCTCCACGATCAGCGTCAGGATCCCCATCACAGTATCGACGCGCGCCAGGCGCTCGCCGGAGCGCAGATCCTGGACCATTCTCGGGGGCAGCATCGGGTTCTCGCGGAAGGTGGAGGCCAGCGGCCGGAAACCCGCGGTCGCCGAGAACTCCCCGATCGCCCACTCGGAGGGCGAGAGCTCCCGGTCCAGGAAGTCGCTGAGCTCCGTGGCGAGATCTTCGGGCGAGCGCGCGGACCTGCAGAGGCGATTCGCGGCGACCCTCAGGCCCCGGTACTCGACTTCGGTGGCCGGCAGCACAGGCACGGCGGTGGACGCCGGTGCCGCGGCCGGCGCCGCCGTGTCGAGATCCCGGCGGTCGCCGACGGGAACCGCGTGAAGCTCTTCGATCGGGACCGGACGAGGAGCGCTCCCCGCTTCCACGACGATGATCGTCGCCTCGCCGATCGTGATGCGGTCCCCCGGCGCGATCGCGCCCCCGAAGAAATCCCGCCCGTTGACCTGCACGGTCTCGATGCCCTTGAACAAGTCGAGGTGGTAGCCGCCCTCCCGTTCGAACAAGCGCAGGTGCCGGCCGTAGACCCCGCGGGCCCGGACCACGACTTCGTTTCCCGAGGAGGCACCGACCGTCGCGCTGCCGCCCGACACGCGATGAATTTCGGCACCGGTACCCGGACGCCTGCGAACTTCGAGTGTCAGCATGGTGGATCTCCCGTGTAACCATCCCAACCCTACACACTTTCTGACGGATCACGCAACAGCTGTCGCGAATTTCTTTAGGACTGCGGGTCACATCCGCGTGATTGCCCGATCCGGACGCGACGACCGGACGGAAGTCGAACAAGCTGTGACGCAGCGCACAACGCGGACCGGCAGCCTAAAAAAGCCCGGAAATGCGTCCGTCCAAATCGATGTCGATCGTTTCGGCCGCCGGCTGCTTCGGAAGCCCGGGCATCGTCATGATGTCGCCGCAGACCGCGACGACGAAGCCGGCTCCCGCGAAGAGACGGGTCTTGTCGACGTGGAGGGTGAAGCCCGACGGACGCCCGCCCTTCTTGGGATCGTCGGAGAAGGAGTACGGGGTCTTCGCGATGTTGATCGGAAGATTGGCGAACCCTTGGCGCTCGTATCGCTGGAGCCGCGACTCGGCCTCCTTGGAGAAGGACACCCCGCCGGCCCCGTATAGCCGGCGCGCGATGATCTCGATCTTCTCCGCGAGCGGGCGGTCCCAGGGGTAGAGAGGGCGATACTTCGCGGCGCCATTCGCGACCTCCAGGAGCACGGCCCGCGCGAGGTCTTCTCCGCCGGCGCCGCCCTTCGTGAACACCTCGGAGAGAGCCGCCTTGACGCCGAGCTCCGCGCAGCGCTTCTCCAGAAACGCGATCTCCGCGGGCGTGTCCGTCGGGAATCGGTTGATCGCCACGACCGCGGGCAGCCCGAAGATCCGCACGTTGTCCAGGTGCCGCTCGAGGTTCATGACGCCTCGGGACAGGGCGGCCAGATCCTCCTGGCCGAGCGCGTCCTTGGGCGCGCCGCCGTGCATCTTGAGGGCGCGGACGGTGGCCACCAGCACCACGACCGACGGCCACATGTCCCCGTAGGCGCACTTGATGTCCAGAAACTTCTCACCTCCCAAATCGAACCCGAACCCGGCCTCGGTGACGGCGATGTCGCCGTAGCGCATCGCGATGCGCGTGGCCAGGATCGAGTTGCAGCCGTGCGCGATGTTGGCGAAGGGACCGCCGTGGATCAGCGCGGGCGTTCCCTCCAGCGTCTGCACGAGGTTGGGGTGGATCGCGTCCTTGAGCAGCGCCGCCATCGCGCCGTGGGCCTTCAGGTCGCGGGCGCGAACGGGCTCAGTGTCGCGGCGGTATCCGACGATGATCGCGCCGCAGCGCTCCTTGAGGTCCTTCAGATCCCGCGCCAGGCAGAGGATCGCCATGACCTCCGACGCAACGGTGATGTCGAACCCCGTTTCCCGGGGCACGCCGTTGATCTTGCCTCCCAGCCCGATGACGGTGTCCCGCAGGGCCCGGTCGTTCATGTCCAGGACGCGGCGCAAGGGGATGTCCCGCTGGTCGATGCCCAGGGCGTTGCCGTGATGCAGGTGGTTGTCGAGCATCGCGGCCAGCAGGTTGTGCGCGGCCGTGATCGCCGGAAAATCGCCGGTGAAGTGGAGGTTGATGTCCTCCATCGGCACGACCTGCGAATAGCCGCCGCCGGCCGCTCCCCCCTTCACGCCGAAACAGGGCCCCAGAGAGGGCTCGCGGAGCGCGATGATGGCGCGCTTGCCCAGCCGGCAAAGCGCCTGGCCCAGGCCGACCGTGGTGGTCGACTTCCCTTCGCCCGCCGGCGTCGGCGTAATCGCCGAGACCAGCACCAGCGGCGCTTCGGGCCGGCCTTCCGCGCGCGCGATCGCCGCGAGGGAGACCTTGGCCTTGTCCCGGCCGTAGGGAATGAAGTCCGCGGGATGGATCCCGGCGTCCCGCGCGACATCTTCGATCGGCCGCAGCCGCGCCTGTTGCGCGATCTCGATGTCGGACTTCATGCGCGCGCATGGTAGCAAGGGATCGGAGGCGGGAGGCGTAAATGCCGTTCTCGTCCCCCGCCGACTCCCGCCCTCGCGCCTACCGGCTGTTGGGGTTCGCCTCCCCTCCTGCCCCAATGAGTTGTGGCGAGTTGGGTGCCGCTTTGCTACGCTCCTGCCAGATGCTCCGTCTCCAAAGGGTCGAAATCTCGGGCTTCAAGTCCTTCTACGAAAAGGTGGATTTGTCTTTTCCGGGATCGGTAACGGCCGTTGTCGGCCCCAACGGATGCGGGAAATCCAACATCAGCGACGCCGTCGCCTGGGCCCTCGGCGAGCAGAGCGCCAAGGCCCTGCGCGGCGAAAAGATGGACGACGTGATCTTCAACGGCTCGGCCAAGCGCCGCCCGCTGGGCATGGCCGAGGTCGTCCTGACCCTCTCCGCCACCAACGGGGACGGCGACCGCGGCGAAAACGGCACGCTGCGCGTGGGACGGCGGGTCTATCGGGACGGCGAGGGCGAGTATTTCCTGAACGACAAGCAGGTTCGCCTGCGCGACATCCAGGACCAGCTGCTGGGCACGGGCCTGGGAGTCCGGGCCTACTCGGTGATCGAGCAGGGCCGCATCGATCAGGTGCTGTCCACCAAGCCTCAAGACCGGCGGCGTCTGATCGAAGAGGCGGCCGGCATCACCAAGTACAAGCTGCGCAAACGGCTGGCCGAGACCAAGCTCGAGGAGACGCGGGGCAACCTGCTGCGGCTCTCCGACATCATCTCGGAAATCGAGCGCAACGTCACGAGCCTGCGCCGCCAGGCCTCGCGCGCCGCGCGCTACAAGGAACAGTCGGAGCTGCTGCGGGGACGCCGGGCGGGGCTGACCCGAGCCCGGGCGGATCGGATGCGCGAGGCGTTGCTCGCGGCCGAGGCGGTGCGGGAGCAGCGGCGCGACCGCGAGACGGAGGCGGCCGCGGTCCTGGCGCGCGCCGAGGCCCATCTGGCCACCGCGCGGCTGCAAGCGTCGGAGGCGTCGGCGCGGCGCGACGGCCTGCGCGAAGAGCTCGCCACGCTGGAATCCGCGATCGCGAGAGACGACGCCCTGTTGGAGTCCAACGGCCGGGCCGCCGTGGACCTGGCCGCGCGCAAGGCGGCGTTGGAGCGGGAGGGCCGGGACTTCGCCGCGGAACAGACGCGCGCGATGCGGGAGCTCTCCGAGCTGACCGAGCGCCTGTCGCGCAGCGTGGCTGAGGCCCGCGCCAAGTCGCTCGCGCGCGAGGAGGCGGATCGCAAGGCGGCCGAGGCCGCCGCGTTCTGCGCCGCGCTCGAGACCGAGCTCGAGCAGACGCGCGACCGCGCCCTGGTGGCGGCGGGCGAGCGCGTGGCGATCCGCAATTCCCGCCACGAGGTCGACCTCGCGGCCGAACGCGTGGCGGCTTCGCTCAGCCGGCTGGCGCAGGCCGCTCAAAAGATCGGGGCGGAGCTCGAAGCGCGGGAGGCCGAGGCGTCCGAGGCCGAGTCGGAGGCCGCGCGCCTCCAGTCCGCGGCGGAGGAGTCCAGCGAGCGCGTGCGCGGGATCGAGGCCGAGCTGGCCGCGATCGCGCTGCAGCTGGCGGAGGCCGAGTCCGGCCGCGAGGCTGCCCGGCTATCCGCCGGAGCGTTGGAGCACCGGCACGCGGCGCTGTTGGAATTGCTCAAGACCCGCGAGGCCGGCGTCGAAACCGTCCGCCAGGCGATCCGCGGCGCGGGCCTGTCCGAGCGCGGCGCGCTCTCGGACCGGATCCGTCCCCGCGCCGGCTGGGAGGACGCCGTCGGCCGGGTGCTGGGCAACGACGCCGACGCGCTCTTAGCGTCGGGCAACACGGTGCGCGCCGCGGAGGCTCTGCGCACGCTCGCCGCCGGGCGCATCGTGCGCGATGAGTGGCGGCAGGGCGTCGACGACGACAACTTCGCCGGCTCCTTCGGATGGGACGCCGTTCTCGAGGATCTCGCGAAGCTCTCGCGAGCCGAGCGCGCCGCGCTGGGCACGGCGGCCTTCGTCGAGAATCTTCCCGACGCGTTGGCGTTGGCGGAGGAGCATCCCGGCATGACCTTCGTGACGCGCGGCGGCGACGTCGTCCGCGGTCCGGTCGTCCGGGTGGCCGGGCCTTCCGCCCCCGCGGCGGGGCTGTTCGCCCTGCGGCGGGAAGAAGAAGTCCTGCTCACCCAGCTCGACGGGGCGCGCCGGGAGCTCCGGGAGAGCGAGACGAAGGTGGATGCGCTTCGCCGGGATCGCCAGAAACGCGAGGAGAGCCTGCCGTCGCTGCGGGACGGGGAACGCGAAGCCCAGGGTCTCCAGCGGGCCTTCTCCGCGAGGCTGGAGGAACGCCGGTCCGAGCGCGACCGGCTGCGCCGCGAGCGGGACACGGTCGCCGAGGAACAGCGTGGGCTGGCCGAGCAGGCCGAGGGCTTCGGCGCCGGGCGGCACACGCTCGAGGAGCAGGAACGCGGGTTCGCGGACGACGAAAACGTGGCCCACGAGCGGATCAGCACGCTTTCGGCGTCGCTGTCCGAGGCGCGCTCGCTCGCGATGGGGGCCGCCGAGGAGCTCGCGCATCGCCGGACGGAGGCGGAGGTGGCCGCGGAGCGCCGGCGGTCCATGGAAGCCGCGCGCAACGCGCTCCTCGAGACGCAGTCGACACTGGAGCGGCGCCTGGCCGAGGCCAGCGAGGAAGAGACCCGGATCACCACGCGGGCCGCGGAGCTGTCCCAGGAAGAGATCGACGCGCGGGAGCGCCGCAAGCAGAACCTGGGCGCCCGCGAGGGCAAGGCGGCGGAGCACAGCGCCGCGGTGGAATCGGCCTGGGACATCAGCACCTCCGTCGAGGCGGCCGACGCGCAGACCCGGACTGATCGCGCGGCGCTGGACGCCCAACGGGAGGGCCGGTTCGAGGCCGAGGTCTCCGCGACCCGCGTGGCCTCGGATCTGGAGCACCTGGAATCTCAGGCGCGCGAAGAGTTCGGGGTCGAGGCGATCGCGCTGGATCCTCCCGCGGACGCTTCGCCGGAGGGGCTGGCCGCGCTCGAGGCCGAGGTTGCCGAGCTGACCGCGTCCCTGGAGCGCCTGGGCCCGGTCAACGTCCTCGCGTTCGAAGAGCACAAGGAGATGTCCGAGCGGCTCGTGTTCCTGACGGAGCAGCGGGACGACCTCCTGAAGTCGATCGCCGAGCTGCAGGATTCGATCCGCAAGATCAACGCGACCTCCTCCGAGCGCTTCGCCGAGGCCTTCGCCGCGATCAACGCCAACTTCAAGGAGATGTTCGAGCGCCTCTTCCAGGGCGGCGCCGCCGAGATGAAGATGCTCGACGAGAACGACCTGCTGGAGTCCGGCATTGAGATCGACGCCCACCCGCCCGGGAAGCGCAACCAGTCGATCCTGCTGCTCTCCGGCGGCGAGAAGGCGCTGACCGCGATCGCGCTCCTGATGGGGATCTTCCGCTACAAGCCCTCGCCCTTCTGCATCCTCGACGAAGTCGACGCGCCGCTGGACGAGGCCAACATCGACCGCTTCACGCGGCTGCTGCGCGACATGACCGAGGAGACGCAGTTCATCGCCATCACCCACAACAAGCGCACGATGGAGACGGCCGACGTCATGTACGGCGTCACGATGGAAGAGCCGGGCTGTTCCAAGATCGTCTCGGTCAAGTTCGACTGACGGCCCGGTTTGACGGGACACCCACGTTTCCGTAAGATCCGCGCTCCCGGGCCGATGTAGCTCAGTTGGTAGAGCAGCGGTTTCGTAAACCGCAGGTCACCGGTTCAAGTCCGGTCATCGGCTCCACAGAATTAATCACCAGCACGGTACCTTCTGCAAACGAGCTCTCCCTTGCGGACCACGGAAGGCGAGGTCCTCACCCGCCGCCACCCTTAGGGCGAAGGACACAATTGAACCGGCCGGCCAATCGCTGCACATGCCCGGTCGCGGTCGGACCGGGTATCCTGCGGAGGTAGCCAATGCGCGCATCCTCGCTGAGATTCGCCCTGCCCGTGGTCCTCGTCCTGTCCGGGTGCCTCGGCGGTTTTCGTGTCGGGGAGACGTCCGCCCCGGCGCCGCAGTTCCGGCCCGAACAGTTCTTCACGGGTGTTACGCACGGTGAAGGCGTCCTCGCCGCTCTCGGCAGGACCGACCGGGCGTTCCACGTGACGGGCGCGGGCCACAGCGAGAGCGACGGAACCTTCGTGCTCGATCAGACGGTCAGCTACGCTGACGGCGCAGTGGAGCAGCGCTCGTTCCGGATGCGGCGCGTGGACGAGCACGAGTACGCCGGCAGTCTCACGGGCGCGTCGGGCGCTGTCTGGGCACGCGCCGAAGGCAACGGCTTCCACGTGCGCTACACCATCAGAAAGCCGGCAGTCACGATGGAACAGTGGATCTATCTGCGGCCCGATGCCCGCACCGCGCTCAATCGCGCTACCGTGAGAGTGCTCGGCATTCCCGTGGCGCATCTGTCGGAGACGATCAGGCGGCAGTGATCCCCACACGCGCGTTGACGTCGCCCGATCGGGTGATTCGTCCTCTGGGCAGAGACAGTTGGACTCGAAGGCATTCCCGGCCGCGGCGTGGTTGGGGAAGCGGTGGTCGGCCTCGGCGAGCACCGAGGCCGGATCGCGTCGGCTCGTCGGCTCGTCGGCTCGTCGGCTCGTCGGCTCGTCGGGATCGGAGCCCAGCCTCTCGCCCCATGACAAGGTCAAAAAGCTTTTCAAGGAATACGACGCCGGGAGCGACGAGGCGTTCGAAACGAAGCACCAGCTGGTCGAGCATATTCGGAAAGAGCTCGCCGTCCACATGGACATCGAGGAGACGATCTTCTATCGCGCGGGAAAGAAGGTCCGGTCGGAAGACATCAAGGATCAGGTTCGCGAAGCAGACGAGGAGCATCATGTCGTCAAGGTCCTGATCGCGGAACTTTCCAAGATGCGGCCGGACCAGGAGCAGTACGACGCGAAGTCACCGTCTTGAAGGAGAACATCGAGCACCACGTCGAGGAGGAAGAGGGAGAGATGTTCCCCGATGCCAAGAAACACTACTCGAAGGAGAAGTTGGAAGACCTGGGCCAGGAGATGAAACGCGAAAAACCGCGTTGATGCCGGCGACTGTCGGGGGAGGCCGATGACCCGCGCTGCGGCGGGTCGGATGAAGTCTTAGTCTAGTCTTGCAGGGCCAATGGCGGCGGCGAGATCAACGTCGACCGGCTCCTGCTCGCTCGTTTTCCCTCCAGCCGTTGGCGCACATCCAGCGATCTCGGCTCGCTTGGAAGGCGTTGCAAGAGCCTCGCGAGGGCCTAGAAGTCATCCGCGCCATGTTCGACGATCGCGCCCATAGCGCTCGCGACAGACTCTTGTCGGCTGCGCGCTCACCTCCGAACCGGATTGCCCGCGTCGAGTCCCTTGAGAAACTGCACGATGTCCGCGCGCTTCTTGCGATCGGAGATGTAGAACGGATGCGGAGCCTTGGCGCCTCGCTTGGAGTCGAGTAGTTCATCCAGGCTCGCGACGGAGTTGTCGTGCAGAAACACCGGCTTGCGCTCCAGGTCGAGCAACAGGGGAAGGGCGAGGCCGCGGATCTCGCCGCGCAGGCTGGCGTTGACCACGGCCATCTTGTCATCAAAGATCGAGTCCGGCGTGTTCATGACAGGGTTGAGGGGCGGCTCTCGTTGCGCGAGGACGACCGGATTGTCGCCCGGAAAGACCGTGTTCATCGCCAGCATCGAAGTCGGAAGCGGCTGACTCTGGTCCACGTTGTGGCAGCTCGTGCACCCCGCGGTCCGAAATGTCTCGCGCCCGCGAGCGGACGCGTCTGCGTCGACCCTCGCCCCAGGGGGGGCGGCCAGCTGCGCGAGGTACGCGTTCAGGTCCAGGAGTTTCTCGTTGTCGACCCGAAGGCCGACCGGAGCCTCTTCGCTGCCGGGTCTTGGGTGCGGAGCAGCCTTGACGAAGGGATATCCCTTCACGCCGGTGGCGGCGAGGACCCTCACATAGCTGTCCGCGATCTCGTCGCCTGCCGCTCCGCCCAGCTTGTGGAGAAACGCGCGCCCGCCCGGAGTGGTCAGGATGGTCTGATCGAAGAGGGACGTGTAGACGAGGTTGCTGAAATTGTCCAGACGGGCAATCGTTCCCTCGCTGCCAAACGGCGCGGCGAGATCCTGACGAAACAGCGGCGTGTTGTGCATCGGATCACCGTTCCCATCGAAGGTGTCATCGAACATTCCCACCGGATAGAACTTCTTGTTCGAGAGGTAGGCGTCGACCTCCTCCTCGGTCGAGGTGTCGGTCAAGCCCGTCGTCGCCCGGCCGAGGGTCTTGCCGCCATTGGCCTTCAGCGTGAGCTGCAGCACGGGATACAGGGCTCTCGAGTTCGTTGCGGTCGCGAAGATCGCGCCGAGATCCAGGTTGTGGTTTGCCAGACCATCCCGGCGGTGCCCGATCGAGCCGCCGTTGGCCATCCGGAAGACGGACCCGTCGGTGACGGTGTGGCAGAGCGCGCAGGCGGCGCCGACCTTGTCGCCTCTGGTGACGTCCAGTGCGGCGTCGCCATTGGAGTCCTTCACCGGCATGCCGATGACCGCGTTCGCATTGAAGAGTTTGGCCGTCGTCATCGGGTCGTTCAGGAGGGCGGACGTTTGGCCGGTCGGATCGAGTGCGATTTGCTCGGCCAGAGCCTTTCGGGTCGCGGGATCCAGAGCGTCCGCGTCCACTTCGAGGCCGAGCTTCAACGCCTGGAACGGGGTGATCTTGGCCGCCATCACTCCGGCCGGGAGGCGCACGGCGTCGGTCCAGAAGCCCTCGTTGCCGAAGGTCTCGAAGCGAAAGACGTCCCGGCCGCTTGCGGCGTTTCCGTCCTGTCGCGCGGGTAGCGCAGGCCCCGGGTTGACGGGGCCGTCAGATGCGACGGCTGCCGTGGTAGAGGAGCTCGCCGAGCCGGCCGGCCCGTTTCGGGTGCATCCGGGGTACAGGAGGATAGCCAGCGACACGGGGAGTCCCAGGAGAAGACCGGTCCGGGTTCGAGTGGTGGGCTCCGTTCGCATACCTGCCTCCTGTCCGTAAGAAAGCCCGGACCGGTAGAGCGGGCCGGGTGCGGAAGATCCTTGCAAATGGCACGCCTTGAAGCGAAGGGAAGCCAAGACTTGACGTGCCGTCCGGAATGAGCAACGGAACCCCGCGGCGGCCGCCGCCTCTCCCGCGCGGACGAGCGAAGTCACCGCGGGGCGCCCTGTTCAGGGCCCGATCGTGACGAAGATGGGACCGGGAGTCGCGCCGATCCCGACTTGCAGTGTCTTCGCAGACAGGGTGGGGTCGATCATCATCCGCGATCTGGCCGATCGTTTCCGATCGGCGCGTCGTCGGCATCGCGTGAGTCCGGTCCCTTCCTGTACTCCTCCAAATTCTTCTGAGATCCGAACCCGAACGCCGACCGTATCTCGGTGGCCTTCGAGGATGTCATCGCCTCGGACGCTCATGGCATCGGTGTTGCATAACGCTTTTGTCTTCGGAAAGCTGAGCACGTCAGCAATCCGCCGGAGCCGACACAGGAATGAGAGCCGAGCCAGTCTCGGGCGTAGCACAGAAAGACCCACCGGAGCGACACCAGGCCCCGCCGACCGGTTCAATGAAGCACAGGAAGGAGACCCATCAGTCTCGGATTAGCGACGCATCCATTTCAATCGTCCTCGTCTCGCAAAAGGAGATTTCATGAGTTTTCGAAAGGGTCTCATCGCTTTCGCGGGGTTCGCGCTGGCCGCCTCGAGCCTGTTCGGTTCGAGTCACCGTGAGGCGCCAGGAATCACCAAGACGCCGAAAGTCGATGGCACCGACTTGTACATGTTTCGCAGCTTCGAACCCGGGCGCGGCGCGTACGTTACGTTTCTGGCCAACTATCAACCCTTTCAGGAAGGCGGCGGCCCAAATTTCTATATGTTCGACCCCGACGCCATCTACGAGATTCACATCGATCAGGACGGGGACGCGGTCGAGGATCTGACGTTCCGGTTCAAGTTCAAGAACGACAACAAGAACT
>JBDTXY010000003.1:0-22695 GCA_040005945.1 Acidobacteriota bacterium | reverse complement strand
CCAGAAGGATGGGTGGGGGGTCAAAATCCAATATCCCAACGACCTCTGGACTGTTTCTGCTCGCGTCAACGAGTTCGGCGACGCGCTCGAACCGGTCCTCGGATTTCTGCCGCGCCCGGGAACGCGTCAGTACGAGCTCTACACGGCCTACCAGCCTCGTCCCTCGGGCGGCCTCTTTGCTGGCGTGCGCCAGTTCTTCTTCGAGCTCGATCCGTTTCTCGTCACCGACCTCCACGGCCAAACCGAGTCGTTTCGAATGTTCATGGCGCCTCTCAATTTCCGCAGTCAGGCGGGCGACCACTACGAGGCGAACTACGCTCCGGAGTACGAGAGGCTGACGAAACCCTTCGAGATCGCGCCGGGAGTCGTCATCCCGACGGGGAGCTATCAGTTCCACCGTTTTCGGGTGCAAGTCGAATCCTCCGATGCGCGGCCGATCTCGGCCGGCGCCACGGCGTGGTTCGGCGGGTTCTACGACGGACATCTCACCCAGCTGCAAGGGTTCGTCAACTGGACCGAAGGGTCGGGGCACCTGCAGCTCGCCCTGACCCTCGAGAACGACTACGGATATCTCCCCGCTGGCAACTTCATTTTCCGTCTCTGGCAGCTCAAGGCCGTCTATGCCTTCAACCCCGATCTGCTGCTCTCGACGTTCCTTCAGTACGATTCCGAGTCGCGGGACCTGGGCTTGAACGCGAGACTCCGCTGGACGATTCGGCCGGGCCGGGATCTGTTCGTCGTATGGAACCGGGGCTGGAAGCATCCGGCCGACGCGCGCGGCGCGGAGCTGCTCGTTTCCGATGCCGACCAGGTGATCCTGAAGCTCCGCTGGACATTCACGCGGTAGCCGGTCCACGCCGAATGAGCCAAGCGAACGAGCACGGGGCCCTCGCGCACAGAGTTCTGGCGATCGCAATTCTGCTCTTCGCGCTGGTCCTTCGGTGTCTGGCCATTTCCCGGTTCTCTCTCGGAAACGACGAAATTCAGGAAGTCCAATTCTCGCGGCTGCCCTGGAATCAGTTCCTGCGCGCGCTGGAGAAGGACGGCGGCCATCCTCCTCTGGATTTCTCCGTGCAAGCGGTGATCTCGAGGGCCCAAGCACCCGAGTGGGTGCATCGCGCCCCGAGCGTTCTGGCCGGGGTCGCCGGAATCGCGCTGGCGATGTTTCTGGCGCGCCGCTGGTTCGGCCGCATCGCGAGCCTGGTGACCGGTCTGCTCCTGGCGTGCTCGCCAATTCACGTTCGGTACTCGCAGGAGGTCCGGCCCTACGCCCTGGGTCTCTTCATGATCCTCGCCAGCCTCGCCGCGCTCGAACGGTATCGCCGCCAACCCGGAAGGGCCGTCGCCCTTTTGTGGTTCGCCGCGACGCTCGGCGCCCTGTACACCCTGTACTTCGCCGGCATGATCAGCGTGCTCGTCGGCATGCTGTTCGTCTTCCAGCATCGCAAAGCAGAGTTGAAGCCGCTCTGGCGCGCGTTGCCGGTTTGCATCGCCGGCTGGGCGCTGCTCTATCTTCCCTGGCTGCCCTTCGCGTCTTCCCTGGCCCGCCGCGCGCCGGTTGCGGACCCGGAAGTCCTGGATCGCGCATGGCTGACGTATCGCCTCCAAACCCTGGGCACCGGCGATTGGAAGGTCGAGTCGGTCTCGATCGGCTCGGCCGTTTTCTGGGCGCTGGTGGGCATCGGACTCATGCTGGCGTCCCGATCGCGCTTCGCGGTCCTGGCGGCTGCGTGGCTCGTGCTCGGAGGGATTTTCCAGGTTCTCTTTCTCCAGCTGCGGCCGCATTTTCCGGCGGTGCGGTACTTGCTGCCGAGCTGGCTGGCATCGGTCTTCCTCGCCGGATTCGCGATTCAACTCGCCGCGCGCCGCAGGGCGCTGCTGAGTCTGGGCCTGGCCGGCGTGTGCGTCGTTCTGTTGGCGGATCTCCAAACTCTCCGCGCCTACTACGACCACGGAAGGCCCGAATGGAACTCGGTTGCCGCGTACCTTCGGCGAAACGGGCGATTGGGTGAGCACATCGTGGCCGCGAACGGTTGGGCATTTCGCAATCTCGGCTTCTATTGGGTCGATGAGGGACTCGGACGCGAAGACGTTCCACTGGAGCGCGCCGGAGCCGTGATTGCGGGTCCCGCGTGGATCGTGGCCGCGGCCTGTCCCATGAGCGCCGATGTTCGCCGCCGGCTCGACGCGCTCGCTCCGATGGCCGCGTTTCCGATGACGAATCACTGCGAGATCCGGTATCTCCCGGTCGGGCGCATGCTCGACGCCGAGGGCGGGATGTGCCTGAGCGACCCCTGACGCAAAGGACTATCCGCGATCCGCGGCGCGCAACACCATTCCGGCGGGAAGGACGGCTCGGGGGCGCGCCAGCTCACACCGATCGGTGGCCTCGGCGGCCGTGCCCGACAGGGTGGAGATTTCCACGTGGACACACCGCCGCGCCCCATCCCTGTCGCTCTCGAGGACGCCGTGCCGCCGGCACAGAGGGCAACGGATGACCGTTCTCGCGAGCGAGACGAGCGACCCGAGCGGAACCCTGGTGAAGTCCTCGGTCCTCATGAAAACTCCTGCTGCTGTCGGCCTAGCATCCCGATCCGCCGTGAAGGCGGCGTGGCCGCCGCGTAAATTCTGGGCCGGGGATTCTGATCGGCTGGCAGCGAAACCGGGCACGATTCCTGCTAACTCTCCGACCCGGAGGAGAACACCTATGTTGCTTACACTCGGATTGATCCTGCTGGTTGCCTGGGCCCTGGGCCTGTTTGCGTTCCACGTCGCCGGGGGACTGATTCACGTTCTGGTGGTTTTGGCCCTGATCTCGTTCGTCGCCCACATGCTTCGGGGACGGCGCGGGGTGGCCTGAGCCCGTTCTCAGGCTCTCAATCGGCGTCCAGAGGAGTACAACATCGGGAGGAGCACAGCATGAAAAAAACGGTAATGGCATTTCTCGTGGTCTCGGCGGCGGCGGCGTTGGTCTCCGCCGCTGAGATCCACGGCACGATCAGCGAGGGCGGCAAGCCTCTCCCGCAGGGCGTTGCGGTCAAGCTCGACTGCGGCGGGACATCCGCCTCCGCGGCGACGGACCAGTTCGGCGGCTATAGCCTGAAGATCACCGCGACGGGAGACTGCAAGGTCTCGGTCGACTACAAGGGCGCGAACGGGTCCCTGCCCGTGACCCTCTACGAGAAGCCGAGCCGCTACGACCTCGTCGTCAAGAGCGAGGGCGGCAAGACGTCGCTCGTTCGCAAGTGATTCCGGAGCGCGCGAGCTCCGAACACTCCACGGGCAGCCCCAGCCCGCCCAAGCACGATCGGTGGGACAAGATCTCGATCGTCCTCCAGCCCGTCGGCGGGTTGTTGACGGCGGTCGCGGTCGCGATCCTGGGCTTCTGGACATCCAGCTATCTACGGGAGCGGGAACGCCGCGACGCGGACCTGCGCGAGCGCATGCAGACCAGCGAGACCAACTCCCGTCTCTACTCCGAGTTGACGAGCAAGCGCGAGGAGTCCGAAAGCGCGCTGCGCAAAGACATGTTCACCTCGATCATCAACTCGTTCCTCCGCTCCGGGCCCGCCACGCTCGAGCAGAAGCTCCTGAACCTCGAGCTGCTGGTCTACAACTTTCACGAGTCGCTCAACTTGAAGCCCCTCTTTCTCCACATCGAGCGGGAGATCCGCCAGAGCCCGCAGCGGGTCGAGTACACGGCCCGGCTCGCGCGCGTCGCCGAGGAAGTCACCAAGAAGCAAATGCTGGTCCTGGAAGAGGGCGGCGAGACCTTCGACGCGACCGTGAATTGGAAGACGCTCTCCTTCCCCTCGGAGAGCGGCGGGCAGGACAGCTCCGTGGCCAAGGATCTGGTCGCCGACGGAATCCGGCGCAACTTCAAGCTCGAGATCCTCGCCGCGGAGCCGGCGACGGAACAGATCCAGCTCCGCGTCACGGTTCGCACCAAGGAGAAGGAGAGCATCGACACGACATCCACGGAGTTCTGGCTGGGGCACTTCGATTTCCCCATGATCGACAACATCCGGCTGCCACACGATCAGCGGATGGCCGTGGTCTTGAACAACTTCGACACTCGCCAGGGCAGCGCGGATCTGACCCTGGCCTATTTCCCGGGAAAGTACGCCGGCCTGCGCGAGAAGCCCTACTACGACGAGGTCCTCGCGAAGCTGCTGGCAGCCAATCAAAACGCGGCCGCCGCGGCGGGGGCCGCTACCCGGAAGTAGCTCTCATCGGGGCGCGCACGGCGGATCCGCGCCGAGCACGGCCCGGGACAGCTCGCCCCGCAGCGCGAGCAGCCGGGCTCGCTCCCGCAAGGAGTCCATGCCGGCCCGGGCAGTCTCCTCGTCGGCGTCGGCCAGCGCCATCTGCCGTTCGTCTAAATCGGAGAGCTCGCTACGGCCCTCGCGAACCAGCAGCTGCAGCGCGGAAAGCGCCTCGACCTCGATCCCTTGAGACCGGCGCGAAAGACTCATCTGGGCCGTCGTGCGCGCCACGTCGGCCTCGGCCCGTCTGACCGCCAGTTCCAGGTCCGATTCGCGGGCCGCGCGCAGCGACTCGGCGTGATCCAGGCGGGCACGCGCTCGGCGCGCCCCGCCCGCGTAGCGACCCCCGGTCCACAGCGGAATCACGACGGAGACGCCCACGGCGACCGAGTCCGGAGTGAAGGCCAGAAAGTACTTGTCGTAGTCGTTGAACTTGGCCAGGCGCTGATACTGTGCCGACGCTTCGATCACCGGCGCAAAGCGCTGTCTCTCCAGCCGCGCGGAGCGCCCCAGCAGCTCGACCTCGCGGGAGAGCGACTTGAGCTCCGGATCCGCCGCGCGTGCGGCCGCAAGATTCTCCGACGAGGGCAGCTCCGGGACGGCCGTCCCCGGGTCTCCGGCTAAGACCAGCGGCGCGCTCCCGGGCCAGCCGATCAGCCGCTTCAACTCGAGGACATCGAGGTCGCTGTCGGACTGCGCGTTCAAGAGCTTTTGGCGCGCCCGCGCCGATTGGAGGCGCGACCTCTCCACGTCCAGCTCGGTCCGGCGCCCCTCGCCGGCCAGCGCTTCCAGGCGCTTGCGGATCGCCTCGGTGGCATCCACCCGCCGGCGCGCCGCCTCCGCGAGCGCCTGGTCCATCCAGCATCGGGCGTAGACCGCGAGCGCCTTCTCGACGGTCTCCCGGCAGGACCGGGCGAGAGCTCCCTCGCCTTCTTGGGCCCGGGCCTCCGCCTGGTAGACCTCGGAGCGCCGAAGGGGATCGTAGATCGCCTGCCGGATCTCGACGCCGGCCACCGCGGGCACGCGGCCCACGACCGTGCTGGGCATCCCATACGTATAGCCGGGGGTCGACGTCAGCCAGGCCGAGGGGTGGAACGCGTCGCGCGCGATCTGCGCCGATGCGCTCTCGCCCTCCTGCTCGGCCCGCACCGCCGCCAGCTGCGGGGCCTTCTCCAGCGCCAGCTGCACGGCGCGCGAGAGCGTCACGGGATCCGAGGCCTCCGCCTGTCCGAGGGCCGAACGCGCCGACGCCAGGATGATTCCGACGAGAATGCCGACGACAATTCGCGATCTGACTTCATTCATGGTGAAGCGCCTCCGCAGGGTTCAAGCTCGAAGCGCGGTATGCCGGCACGGCGCCGAACACCACCGCCACTCCACAGGAAAACACAAAGGCCAAGACGGCCGAAAGAATCGACACGCGAATGTCCACGCCGTGCACGAAGAGGCGCGAGAGGTAGGGCAGCCCCACCCCCAGGACAACCCCGATCGAGGAGCCCGCCATGCCCAGCGCCAACGCCTCGAAGAGAAACTGCCCGAGGATGTCGCGGCGGCGGGCGCCCACGGACATCCGGACGCCGATCTCCCGCGTCCGTTGCTCCACGGACGCCAGCAGGATGTTCATGATGCCCACGCCCCCGACCACCACCGACACCGCGGCGGCCAGGACGAACACGACGATCAGGCCGGCCGAGATCGCATGCGCGAGTCCCACGACCGTCGTCATGCTCTCGACCTCGTAGACGGAGCCGGGGCGGTGCCGGTCCCTCAGGATCTCCTCGACCACTTTGACGGTCGCGGGCAGCTCGGAGAAGTCGCGGACCTCGGCATAGAGCGTCTTGATCTCCTTGGTCGGCGTGAAATACCAGGCCACCGAGAGCGGGATCAGGATCGTCTCGGGCACGACGTCCCCGCGCCCGAGCGTGTCGACCGGCTCCTCGAACTCGCCGATGATCTGGAAGGTGGTCCCCTGCGTGCGGATCGTCTTTCCCTCGATGCCGTCGTGTCCGAAGAGCCGATCGTAGAGATCGCGGTTGACGATGCAGACCCGGGCGCGCTGGACGACGTCGTCCTCGTCGATGCGCCGGCCGCGCAGGATCCGCGTGTTCTTGCGCACCTGCATGTAGTTCGCCATCACACCGATGATGGTCAAGGTCTGCGGCTTGGACTGGACCGTGACGCTCCCGCGCAGCATCAGCGTGGCGGTCGCGCCGGAGACCAAGTCGCTGCGGGCGGCCACCGCCTTCACGTCCGTGTCCGTCATGACGTCGTCCTGGATGCGCGCCACGCCGGAGGAGACCGTGCCCCGGTAATTGGCCCAGACCAAGTGCGATCCGACGCCCTCGATCTGGGCGAGCACGTAATTGCGGCCGGTTAGGCCGAGCGTCACGACGAAGATGATCGCGGCCGTTCCCACCACCAGCCCGGCCAGGGTCAAGGACGTCTGGACGGGATGCTTGCGGAACCGGTCGACCGCCATCTCGAGAACTTCGCGGCTGAACATGCCTCTGGATTCCACTCGCACGGCTACGTTCCGGTCGCGCGCACCCGGAGGCCTTCCGACAGCGGGACGGACCCGGGCAGGATCACGGAGTCCTTCTCCTTCAATCCGTCCACGATCTCCACGTCGTTCAAGCCCGTAAGCCCGACCTGGACGTTGCGCCGGCGGGCGCGCCCCTCTTCCAAGCGGTAAACGAAACGCCGCTCGCCGTCCTTGAGCACGCTGGCGCGGGGCACGACGAGCGTGCCGCTCTTCTCGCCGGTGACGATCTGGACGTCGACCGCGGCGTTGGTGGGCAGCCCGCCCTTGGGATCGCCGATCTCACCCAGGACCTCCCCGACTTCGCGCCCGCCGACCTCGGAGAGCCCCGGCGCCACGAAGATCACCTTGCCGTCCCAGTGCTCGTGGGGCAGGCCGTCGAACGTGACCAGGATGCGTTGGCCCGGAGCGATGCGCGGTAAGTCCGGCTGATCGACGCGCGCGCGGAGGCGACGATGCTCCGGATCGACCACGCTGGCGACGACCTGGCCCGCGGCGACCGACTCCCCCGCGCGCCGGGGCAAGCCGTAGACCACTCCGGGCAACGGCGCGCGGAACGTCAGCGCGGCGACCCGCCTGGACAGATCCGCGGACGCGCGTTGCGAAAGCGCGAGACGGGACTCGGGGCCCTCGAAGGCGGCCGCGCGGGCCCTGGCGGCACGGCTCTTCTCCTCGACCTCCCGCAGCGCGCGCTCGTCGGCTTCGGAAGCGGCGCGCGTGATCGCTCCCGCCGCCAGCAGGCGCGTGTCGGCCTCGAAGATCTCCCGGGCGTGTTTTTCCTCGCGCTGCAGATTGGCCAAGTCCGCCTGCGCCTGCGCGCGCTCCGAGGAAACGGCCAGCGCCTCGGAACGCGCGTCCAGCGCCTTTTGAGACAGCTCCGGGTTTTCCAGGCGTACGAGGGGTGCGTCGACCACGACACGATCGCCGTCGCGAACGTAAAGCTGCGCCACGGTCGCCGCCTCGGGCGAGCGCAGCTCGCCTCCGGGAAACGGCTCCAGCGTCCCGTCGCATTGCACGGGCACCAGCAGATCCTGGCGCTGGACGCCGACGATCTGGACGGCGACGCGCCGCGGGCGCGCGAACGCCCCGACCACGAGCAGCACCACGAGCAACGCGGAGAGGCCGATCACCCAACGCCACGCGGGGCGTCGACCCTGATCGGCGTCCTGTTCGGGAGACCTCATCGTGCCCAATTCTAATTGGGCGCCGGTTTAGGGCCGGGGCGGGACGGGATGCGGCGCCGATCGCGAGGACTGGGGGCGCTCGAGCGCTCGGGAGGCCGGCTGCACCATGATGAAGGCGGCCTTTTGACGCGGAGCCTCTCCCCCCTCCCCGGTGACGGTCAGCCGGACGTCGTAGGTCCCCGCCACCAAGTACGCGTGAACGGGGTTGTGCTCGTCGCTGGCGGCGCCGTCGCCGAACTCCCAATGCCACGCCGCGGGGGATGGCACCTGGGACAGGTCCTGGAAGGCCACGGAGCTGCCGGCAACGACCGCGGTCCCATCGGCGGAAAAGTCGGCAACGCCCGTGTACCGGATGCGGAACACGTTGGCCCCCCGGTCGATGGGTGTCGCGGCGCCGAAGTCCTTGTAGAGGTCGGCGAAGTAGAGGCCGTCGGGCCCGGCCGCCAGAGCCGTCACCGTCGCTCGGCCGGCGCCGAAGTACTCGATCAAGGGAAGGGGGCCGCTGACCAGGGCTCCGCCCGCGTCGAACACGAACTCGGAGATGCGCTTGCCGAGGGGCTGCGGACCGTTGCCGTACGTCGGGCCCGACTCGGACACGAACGCTTGATCCATCTTCTCCGCCGGAAAGTGACTTCCGCCGAAGGTCCCCGGCTGTGTGAACGCGATGTTGACGGGAGCGGGCGAGACGGGCCAGACGTACGTGGCGAAATTGTGCATGCTCGCGTCGCTGCCGTCCCACCGATAGTTGCGGCCCGCGACGACTTTGGCCAGACGATCCTGGCTCGGCCCGTTCTCGACCTCCCAGTGCGCGCCGTCGGCCTCGCGCCATGCGCCGCCGAAGGGATTGCGGAAGCCGTACGCATAGACTAAGTCGGTCACCGTCAAGCCGTCCGAGGCGTCGTAGAACGAATTGTCGGACGGCGCCGAGCCGTCGAAGTTCACGCGGAGGATCTTCCCGCGCGCCGAGGTGAGGTCCTGGGCCGTAGCCGTCGAGAGGCCATCGCCCAGATGCACGTAGAGCTTTCCGTCCGGACCGATCGAAAGATTCGAGATCTGATGCGACGGTCCCATGGGCTCCGTCGGAAAGTCCAGGATGGTCGTCTGACTGGCGGCCGTCCGCCCTCCGTCCGTGCTGTGGAAGCGCATCACGCGCGGGAAGTGGTTGTTGACCTCCGGGGGAATCTCCTCCACGGCGCTCGCGAACACGTCCCCCGACAGCGGTTCGACGACGATCCCGGTCAGTCCCATTTCGCCGGAGCCCGGAAAATTGCCGGTCGGGTTGAAGTTGAGAAGCCCCGTGGCGTATTCGGAGACATGACCGCTGCGGGTGACCATCTGGATCGTGCCGTAGAGCTCGGTGACGTAAAAGAAGGGATCGTCGGGACCCGTTCCCGGGTTCGGGACGAAGGCGACGTTGACGGGAAGCTGAAAGTTGGTCGCGAACCGGTCGATCTTGTAGCCGGGCTGGAGGACCGCCCACGGGATCGGAGACGCGCTGACGGGGGTGGCGAAGACGGGCGCCGCGCCCGGCGCCTCGACGGCGTTGCCCGGGAACGCGCCGCCGCTGACGCCGATCCAGAAGCCGATCGCCCCTCCGGGCGCCAGCGTGATCGAGGGCAGGTCCAGTTCGCGGTCTTGCCCGCTGCCGTCGGTGAACGTCACGCGGGAGGCGGGCAAAGAAAGGGACGCCGATCCGGCCGTGCACGACACGTGCACCGGCCCGTGCGCCGCGAGGGCCGGAGGATTCTCCACGCGGTTGGTGGCTCCGTCTGAGCCCGCGAGCTCTAGAAGAACGCCCGCATCCACGATCTCGAGGACGAGCGTCGGGGCCGGATCTCCCGCCGGCAGGACGACGTCTCCTCCGAGCTCGTCTTGCCACCGCGGCGTCGGGATGACGGAGACATCCGAGAGGACGAGGGGCTGGACCACGCTGGCGGGCGAGGTCATGAAGAGCCGCGCCGCCCAGTCACTCCAGTCCGTTCCGGGGGGGTCCGCGTCCCCCAGAAACCGGACGCGCAGCTTGTAGGCGGCGCCGGCGTTGAGCTCGTGGTGGCCGGCCAGGGCGCCCGCGAATTGTCCGTCGCCCAAGTGGATGTGGACCTTCAACGTTCCCGTGACGCAAGAGGCGGTCCACACCGCCTGACTGGTCAGGGTGTCTTGAATTTCCCAGTCGCTGCAGACGTGGCTCTCCCCGGGCGCGCCGACGAAAGGGGCCGCGACCATGTGGACGTCGAAGGCGCTGATGCGCTGGTTGTCGAACGCGGGCTCGGTGATCACCGGAGTCGCCGGTATGGCTTGCATCGGCGCGGCCGGCCCGAAGCTCCCCACGAGAGCCAGGCCGAGCGCGAGCAGTGGAAAACGCAGAGAGCTCCTCCGAAACGCGCGGGGCACGGGGGCATGTGGCGTCATAGGGCGGTGATTCTAATGCGTCGGCTCGCTCTCGTGCGCCAAGGCCCGGCCGGGGCGAGCGCCGGTGGTCTGACCGTTCTCCCAGACTGCCTGCCCATTGACCCAAACACGCACGATCCCCTCCGCCAGCTTGCGGGGCTCTTCGAACGTCGAGCGGTCGATCACTGTCGCGGGATCGAAGAGCACGAGGTCGGCCTTCATGCCGGGCGCGATCCGGCCTCGGTCCTTGAGCCCGACGCGGCGAGCGGGCAACGAGGTCATCTTCCGAACCGCCTCCTCCAGGGAAAAGAGCTTCTTCTCGCGCACGAACCGGCCCAGGACCCGGGGGAACGTGCCCGCGCCCCGCGGATGTTCGGTCGCGATCCCGCCGTCGCTGGCGACCATCACCCAGGGCTGGCGGTAGAACGTCAACACGTCCTCTTCCGTCATGGTGTGGCCGATCACCTCCGCCCCGCCGTCGCGGATGATCTTGGAAAACAGCTCCTCCGCCGTGATGCCCTCGGCGCGCGCGATCTCTTCCAGGTTGCGGCCGGCGTATGCCGGGTGGGCCTTGCAACCCGTGACGGTGATGCGCGCGGGACCGCCGACATCCCGAAGGCCTCGCGCGACACTCTCGGGATCGAAATACTGCTTGTTGGGAACCAGCGTGTAGAGGTCCGAGTGCCATGCCTCGTACGGATAACAGTCGGCCGTGAAATCGCCCCCCTTGGCCCGAGCCCGCTCGAAGAGCGCCACCGCCTGCGGCGCCTTTCCCCAGACCCCGACCGTGGCGAGCTTGATGTGAGAGATCTGGAGCGGCAGGCCCGCGCGCTGTGCGATCGCGATCGCCTCCGCGAAGGCCTCGAAGGCCTTGTCCGCTTCGTCCCGGATGTGGGTCATGTAGAACCCGCCATGGCGCGCGGCCGGTTTGCACAGCTCCACGAGCTCCTCGGTCGAGCCGTAGCTGCCGACCTCGTACTCCAGGCCCGAGGAGACGCCCAGCGCGCCCTCGCGCATGGCGCGCTCGACGAGCTCCGCCATCTTCGCGATTTCCGCGGGTGTCGCCTCGCGCCTGAAGTCCTCTCCCATGACCAGGCTGCGCACCGTCTCGTGGCCCACCATCGTCATCACGTTGATCGCGGCCGGGGCGTCGCGGCGCGCCTGCAGAAACTCGCCGATCGGCCACGGCGAGTCCCCGTCGGGCCCCAGCACGACCGTAGTGATGCCCTGGGAGACCTGCGTCTGCGCCTGCGGGTCCTCGGCGATGCCCTCGGTGGAGTGGTTGTGCACGTCGATGAACCCGGGCGCGAGCACGAGGCCCTTGCCCGAGACGACCCGCTCGCCCCGACGCGCCGCCAGATGACCGACTTGCGAGATGTGATCGCCCTGGATCCGGACGTCGGCCTGGCGAAGGGGCTTGCCGGTCCCGTCGGCGATGCGGGCCCCGGCGATGAGGATGGAGGGCGCCGGCTTCGCCTCGGGCTGTGGCGAGGCCGCCACGACGAGCGGTACGCAACCGAGAGCGAGGAGGACGAGGAGATTGGCCTTGATCAGCTTCATTTCTCCATTCTTTCATTTGGCACAGAAAGGGGTTCCTCGCTTCGCTCGGAATGACGGAGTCAGACGGCGGAGCTAGAGACCCCGGCGAGCCATGTCGGCCAGAGCGCCGCGGACCTCGACGAGATCCTTGCGGTATTGGGCCGGCGGCGCGGTCGCGGCGAAGCGCTCAAGGGCAAAGCGGGCCTTTTTCCAGTCACCCAGCTGTCCGGAAACCTTCCCGATGTTGTAGAGCGCTTCGTACTGCTCGGGATTCAACTCCACGCAATGCTCCCAGGCCGCAATCGCCTTCTCGGGCTCGTGGAGCTGCATCCACGCGACGCCCAGCGCGTTCCAGGCGCGGGTGTGGCGCTTACCCAGCGAGAGCGCATGCTCCAAATTCTGGCGCGCCTCCTGCGCCCGATCCAATTTCAGCAGCGCGATGCCGGTGTTCTGATACGCGTCCGCGCCGGCGGGATCGATCTCCATGGCGCGGGCGAAGATCAACAACGCGTTCGCTGGTTTCCCCGCATCCGCCAGCGCGATGCCCAGCGCGTTGAGCGTCTCCGGATCGTCGCTCTCGCGGTAGGAGAGCAGCAGCGACACCGCCTCCTGCGGGCGGCCTACCTCGGAAAGCAGCAAGGCCAGCCGCCGGTCCATGCTCTCGCCGCCCGCGCCGTTGGCGGTGGCCTTCCGGTAGACCCGGATCGCTCCCTCCCGGTCGCCCTTTCCCTGGAGGACCACGGCAAGCTGCAGGTAGCCCATCTTCATCTTGGGATTCTCGGCAACGAGCTGGCGGGCGAGCGGGATGGCCTCGACGAACTTGAGCTCCTGGTTGAGCTCGATGATGTGGTGCATCTTCTGATCGACCGTGATCAGCGTCTTGGGATCGTCGGCGGGCCCGTAGGACGTCTTGGCCTGCGCGGAGCCGGTCAAGTACCCCAGGCTCTTCAACTGCGCCGCCTCCTCCGAGCCCACCGTGCCGCGCTCGCTGGCGGCCGTGGGCAATTCCAGGAGCCGCTTGCGCAAGCGGCGCAACGCGTCGGGCCTGCCGTCCACCAGATTCTTGGCTTCCGCCGGATCCGAGGGCAGGTCGTAGAGCTCCTGGAGCGGCAGGTCGATGTACTTCTGCCCCTGGCCCAGCAGCCCGCGCAGCGGCGCCCACCCGCGATTGAACGTGGCCGAGAGCGCCTCGAAATACGTGCCCTCCGCCGGCTCGCGGCGTGTGACGGACAGCAGCGACTGCCCCGGCAGCTCCTTCACCGGGGCCTCTCCGATCGCCTCGAGGATCGTCGGCAGGATGTCCACGTGGCGCGCCGGAGTGTCGTCGCGGCCCGCGGAGATCAGCGGAGGACACCAGGCCATCAACGGGATGTGCAGGGTCGCCTCGTAGCAGAAGAGGCCGTGCGTGAGCTCGCCGTGGTCGCCGCGCGCCTCCCCATGGTCTCCGGTGACGACCACGAGCGGCGGGGGATCGACGGCCTGGACCTCCTGGAGCAGCGGCGCCAGCGCCGCGTCCGTGTAGGCGACCTCGCCCAGGTAGGGGTCGTCCTTGTATTGCTCGCCGTACGGAGCCGGAGGATCGTAGGGCGCGTGGGGATCGTAGACGTGCACCCACAGGAAGCGCGGCTTTCCTGCCTGCGCGCGATACCACGTCAAGGCCGCTGCAACGACGTCCTGCGCCCGCGCCTGCTGGATGTTGAAGTCGAGCTGCTCGTCCAAGTGGCGGTAGAGCTCGTCGTAGACGTCGAAGTCGTGCGCAAGGCCGTAACGCGAGTCCAGCACGAACGCTCCGACGAAGGCCCCCGTGGCGTAGCCTTTGGCCTTCAACCGGCTGGCCGCCGTCGGCGTCTTGGCCGAGAGCTTGAATCCCGCGTTCTCCCGCACCCCGTGCATGTAGGGAAACATGCCCGTCAGGATGTTCGTGTGCGACGGCAGCGTGATCACGTTGTGCGCATGCGCCGACGAGAAGACCCTCCCGGCCGCGGCGACGCGATCGAGATTCGGCGTCGTGCCCCGGGGGTTGCCGTCGAAGCCCACGGCATCGGCCCGAAGCGTGTCGATCGTGATGAGGACGACGTCGCGCGCGACACGCGACTCGCGCTTGGAGCCGCTCGGCGACGCGGCCGCGGCCCCCGCCCCGGGGGTCTCCCGCCGGCAGGAGAAGGCCGCGAGCGCCAGAAGACACGCCGTCAGCTTTCCCCGCAACCGCTTCATCTCCGCCGAAAAGTCATAGAGCCCGCCCGGAATTCCCGGACGGGCTCTCGGGAAACGCGACGAAATTCGATTAGAACGCGATGCGGGCGCCCAGACGCAGGATGCGAGGGGACTGGATCTGCTCGATGCGGTTGAACTTCGGATCCTGAGTAAAACCGTCATCCACGTTGAACGTCCCGGCCCTCTCGAAGCGTTGCAGGACGGTGTTGTTGTTGGTCAAGTTGAAGACCTCGGCCGTGGGCGTGAAGACCACCGGACCGATCTTGAACCCCTTTTCCAGGCGCAGGTCCAGCTGATACACGTTGTCGTAGCGGAAGCTGTCGACCTGGTCGATCAAGATCCGCGGACGATATGCCCCGGCATCGAACGTGGATGCTCGAACGTAATAGGGATTCGGATAGCCCTGTCTGCCCAGGAAATTCGCCGAAACGTTGATCCCCCAGGGCATCTGGTACATGCCCGTGATGCTGTACTGCCAGTTGGCACCGATCTGGACAAACGCTTTGGAAGAGTATCCGGTCGCCAGCCCGCCATCGTCGTTCTGCCCGCCCAGGTTCCAGAGATTATTCGGGTCCAGGATCGATTCGGGCTGCACGTGATTCTTGTTGCTCTGCCACCCGAAGCTGCCGCGCAGCATCCAGTTGTGTGAGAGGCGTTTGATCGCCGAGAACTCGACACCGTGGAACGTCTGCGTGGCGCCCGGCCGGTTTAGGAAGAGGTCGCCGGGCGGCGGATCCTCCAGGGTGATGCCGTAGTACGGCTCGCTAAACGGGAGCGTGAAGCCGTTCTCCGCTACCGCCGTTCCCTCCGCCACACCGGCCAACGCCCAGGTGTCGGCGGTCGTCCCGATCGGGACCCGATACTGAATGTGCTTTAGGTTGCGGTAGGTGTATGTGGCCGACACAGCGAAGTCTTGCGACAACTGCTGGTCGATCCCGAAGGTGACCTCGTCGGTCGTCGGCGTCTTGAAGTCCGGCTGAAGCGCATTGGGTGGGTTGGGCGCTACCGTCGGATCGACGTTATAGAAGCCGGCAAAGCTGTCGAGATCGATCTCCGAGGGCTGGACGACGTGATCCCCGTTGGCGTCGGTCCAGTAGTAGTAGATGCCCCCGGTGATCGGGACGCCGCTCAAGTTGTAGACGGTAAATCCGAGCTGGTCGGCGTACTTGGCGTAGGAGGCGCGCAGCAACGTGTTCTTCTTTTCACCCAGGGCGTAGCTGACCGAGGCCCGCGGCTGAAGGTTGTTGTAGGAGTAGGGCCAGCCCTTGTTGCCTTTGAAGTGGGCGAACGGGATGATGTCCGGGAACGCGTCGTTGGCCAGCCGGTAGCCCGGCAGGTTCTTGCCCCGCTGGTAGTCGTACCTCAGGCCCGCATTCAGCGTGAAATTTCCCACCGTGACCGTGTCGCCGATCGTGCCGGTCCAGTACTCCGTCCGGTACGTCGTGCGCACGCCGCCCGTCACCGCGGCGTAGGCCGAGGAATACGAGTACATGAGGCCGTAGATCTGGTCGCCCGGGAATCCCGTAGCGGAATCGGCGATCTGCTGGCGGTAATTGAACGTGACCTTCAGCTCGTGGCTGAGCTTGCCCGTGTTGAAGAACTTGGAGACCTGGGCGTTGGCCTGTCTCTGGGGGTCCTTCGCGAAGTAGTAGTTGTAGCTGCCGTGGTACTGGAAGTCGAAGTAATCCTCCTGGACATCCAGGCCGCCCCGCGGGATGTCGGTGTAGACCGGCTTCTGGTAGTTCAGGAAGATCGACGCGAAGAGGCTGGAGGAGAAGACGTGATTGTCCTCGATCTTGTAGAAATTGGTCGGAATGGAAAGCGTCAGCAGGGTCTCCGGAGCGCGATCCGCCCCGGCGCCCCGGCCGTCCTCGAAACGGTTGCTCCGGTTGAAGTAGAGGTTGATCGCGTTGGGCTGGGAGATCTGCCAGTTCAGCTTGGCGCTCCACGGTGAGAGCTTCACGGTCTGCACGAACCCCGCTGCGGAGGCCTCGTCCCCGGCGAGGTTGAGAGAGATGTCCTGCCGCGAACCCGAGGCCCAGAGCCAGACCTTGTCCTTGATGAGCGGCCCGCCGAACTCCGCGCCGTACTCGCGGATGAACCGCGTGCTGTCGGTCTGAAGCCCGAGATCGACGGCCTCCTGCGGCGTGTTCTTGGATTGCCAATTGGCCGAGGCATAGAGGAATCGCGCCGAGCCCTTCAGCTCGTTGGTCCCTCGTTTGGTCACGACGTTGATCTGGACGCCCGGATTCTGAAGGTCCAGAAGCGAGCCGCCGGTGGTGACTTCGACGTTCTGGAACGTGTCGTAATCGAAGAAGGTGTTCGTGCCGCCGTTCTGGCCTCGGTCCGGATTTCCATACGTGTTGTCGGTGACCGTCGAGCCGTCGATCAGGTAGGTCACATTGTTGGATCCCTTGTTGACGAAATCCGGGCCGCCGGCGACCGCGCTGGCGTTTCCGGCGACGTTCACGCTGTCGAGCTGGACGCCGGGAACCTGCTGGATCAGGGAGTAGATGTCGCGGGACGTCGGGATGTCGGTCAACTCATCCCGGGAGAAGGTGGCGCCCGTCGAGACCTTGCGCGTGTCGATCAGAGGCGTCGCGCCCGAGACGACGACCTTCTCCTGAACGTTGGAGATCCGGAGTTGGATGTCGACGTTGATGTCCTTGCCCAACACCACGATCACGTCCTCGCGTGTCACGGTGGTAAAGCCCGGCATCGTCACGACCACGGAATACTTGGCGGGCGACACCTTGAGAAAGCGGAAATGCCCGGCTTCGTCGACCGAGGTCGTTCGCGGGGCCAGCGAGCCCGTCAGCGTGGCGCTCCCACCCGGGATCGCCGAGCCCTGCTCGTCTGTGACCGTACCGTAGACGTTTCCGGTGTTCGTCTGGGCTGCGGCATAGAGGCCGAGTCCGGCGAGCGCCACGAACCAGATCAGCACTCGAGCCAAGAAAGACCTCCACATAGACAACCTCCTCAATTGTGAGTTGGGGTCTCGCCTCTGCGACTCTTCCGATCCAGGGTGCACCTCGATTCGATCGCGCGAATCGTCTCGTTGAAAGTTGCCAGTATGCTATCGCGGTTTTGCTCCGATGGGGTCCAGCAGAATCCGCCGCGAACACCGCAAGACGGGATTCGAAATCACGGACGCGGGAAACGGTTTTCGGAAGGTGACCAGAGGTCAGCGGAGGAAGTATGGGGAAACTCTGGCGCGGCCTGCGGCATCCTGCGGTCGGGGCCTTTCTGGCGCTCTGGGCTCTGTCGTGCGCGACGGCGCCGTCGGGCCCGCACGCCGTCGTTTCCGGCGCTCCGAAAGGCCATCTCGTAATCGTGGGCGGCGGGCCCATCCCGGACTCGATCCTCGACCGCTTCTTCTTGTTGGCCGGCGGGAAAGGAGTCCGCATCGTCGTCTTCCCGATGGCCTCAGAGGACCCGGATGCGGGCCTGGAGATGGCCGAGCACTTTCGGAAGCTGGGAGCCCGGGCCGACCGTATCGTCCTGACTCACGAACAGGCGGACCAGGAGGATGCCGCGGCGCGGCTCAAGGGCGTGAGCGGGATCTGGTTCGGCGGCGGCGACCAGTCCCGCTTGACCGCGGCGCTCCATCGCACGCGGACGGAAGTCGAAATCTGGGAACGCTATCGGGAAGGAGCCGTCATTGGCGGGACCTCCGCCGGCGCGGCGGTGATGTCGAC
Source organism: Acidobacteriota bacterium (assembly GCA_040005945.1). Classification (GTDB taxonomy): domain Bacteria; phylum Acidobacteriota; class Thermoanaerobaculia; order UBA5066; family Gp7-AA6; genus DAHUXD01. The sequence continues at coordinate 4,868 of JBDTXY010000003.1, read as the reverse complement.
TCCGATGCTGACGGGCGACGAAAAGAAGCCGGGGGGAGATCGGCCCCCCGAAAAAGACTCCAGCGACGCCTTCATGACGATCGCGCGCGACAACGTCGTGACGGCCGAAGGGTTCGACCTGCTGCCCCACGCCATCGTGGATCAGCACTTCGTGCGGCGCCGCCGCAACAACCGCCTGCTCTCCTTGGTCCTGGAGCATCCGGATCGAGTGGGTGTGGGGATCGACGAATCGACCGCGCTGGAGGTGGGCCCCGACGGGTTATGGCGGGTGCTGGGATCGAGCGTCGCGGTCGTCTTCGACCCGCGCCAGGCGACGATCACGCCGCCGTCCGCAAGCGTGCTGGGGGCGGAGGGGGTCCGGCTCCATGTACTGCCCGCCGGAAGCACGTTCGACCCGAAAACCGGCCAGGCAAGGGTGGTTAAGCCTTCCTAAACCGACCCTTCCCCGTCGGGCAGGGGTATAGCCTCTGGGGGGAGCCGGCCCAAAGGCCGGGTAGTCATGCGAAAAACCTTACTGGGCGTCGTGTTGCTTTCGTGCATCGCTGTTTCCCTCCGGGGTGAAAAGGTCGCGCTGCCTGCCGTGGCATCGATCGTGGGCGCGGCGCCGTTTTTCTCGGACGTGCGTGTGTTCAACACGTCGTACAACTCCCCGTTGGCGGTCACGGCGACGTACCGATGCTTCATCGCCTCGGTCGGGTCGACGTGTCCGGCGACGGCTCCACAGATGCAGTTCACGTTGGCGCCGCGCCAGTCCAAGCCATTCAACGACATCGTGGCCGCGGCGCTCGCCGCGCCGGGCACGGCCGGCGGCGTCGAGTTCGATTTCTCGGGCAGCGAGGATCAGCTGGTCGTGACCAGCCGTCTCTACTCGACCTCCCCCTCGCCCACGGTCGGCATGTTCATCGCGGGCGTGAGCTCGTCCAACGGGCAAACGACTTCGGTCCTGACGTCGATTCGCAATGGCGGCGCCGTCAAGGGGTTTCGCACCAACGCCGGGTTCTACAACGCCAACGACGCGTCCGCGTCCGTCACCTTTCAGATCTTCAACGACGGCGCGCCGGCGGGCAACCCGGTCAGCAGCCCCGCCCCGATTCCGGGCCATTCCGGCGTCCAGTTCAGCAGCATCTTCTCCCTGGCGGGAGTCCCGTCGTTCGAAACCGAGAGCGCGGTCATCGTGGCGACGTCGAACGTGCCGGTCTTCGCGTATGCCGCCGTGCTGGACAACAACACGACCGACCCCATCTTCGTCGTGGGCGCTCACGACCAGGCGCAAACCAGCGCTCCGTCCAATGCGACCGTGCACGTGGGACAAGGCGGAACCGTATACGTCGATTCCGTCAGCGGCACCGGCGTCACGACGGTCAACGTCGGAGACACGGTCACGTGGGTTTGGGAAGGAACCCTCAATCACGGCACCTCATCCGGAACGTGCGTCGGAGGAGGGCCCGGGCCGTACGGCATGAGTCCGCAGGGCTACGGGTCCAGTTGCACTCCGAGCGGGACCTGGGGCTCCGGCATCCACATGGCGCCCTACAGTTACAGCTACACGTTTACGCAGGCCGGCACGTTTCCGTACTACTGCAACGTGCACATGAACGCGATGACGGGGCGTGTGGTCGTCAACGCGCAGGCGGGCGCGGCGTCGTCCAAGCAGACCGCGGCACGGTAGGCCCGATCCGGCGAGCGGGTCCGAGTCCGTCTAGTCCGAGTCCCCGTCCGCGATCGACAGGATCCGGGCCCCGGAGGACACACCGCGGCGCCGCTCGTTGCGCCGCCGCTCGCCCTCCCGACGCTCGCCCGCGCGGCGGTCATGGATGAAAAATTCGGCGGGATCGGTGGCGCGGGGCAACGGGTGGATCCGAATCCGGACCTCTCCGGGCGCGTCGGAGGAACGCGGGACCAGGATCTCGCGGATGAAGCCGGCCTCCAGCGCCGCCGTCGGGATCGCGAGCACATCGTTGACGGCGGCGACGATGCGGCGGGCGTCGGACTCGAAGATCGTCTTGGCCAGAATCCATCCGCTGGCGTTTAAGATCGAGCGCCCGTCAAACGCCCACGGTTCAGGCTGGTGCTGGTCTCTGCCACGTCCCACCATGGTGAGTCCTCCTCGAACCAGAGCCCGCTCGGCAGAGCAGCGTCAGGTTCGAGGAATGTTAGCACTCCCTTGCCCCGCTGTCATCCGCGCTCGATCCGGAACGCGTCTCGGGATGCCGGCCGGGTGCTCCAAAAGATCGCGCCCAAGGCGCACCAAAGTGCGAACGCGATCCATTCGGAACGCGAGAAGCTCCCGGGAACCGCTGGAAACGCTTTCATCACGATGATCGCCGCGGACACGGAAGCGCCGAAGATGGCCGTCGGGCGTCCGGGGACCCCCGCCCCGGCTCCGCGCGTGCGCAACAGGAAGGAGAGGCACGTGGCCAACCAACCCACGCCCACCGCCAGAGAGCCCACCTCCGTGACCGGCACCAGCAGCGCGTCCCCCAGGAACGCGGCGGCCCCCGTCAGGAGCGTCATCAGCAGGATCGCCAGCGTCGGAGTCCCGAATCGCGCGTGGACGCGCGACAGCGACGGGTGGACCAGGCCGCGCTTGCCGATGCCGAAGAGCAGGCGTGTCGAGGCCACGAAATTGCCGTTGAAGATCTTCACCAGGGACAGCAGCGCCGCCAACAGGATCAGGCGGGCCAGCGCGCGCGAGGAGAAGGCGCGCTCGAACGCGGCTTCGGTTCCCAGGCGGCCGGCGACCAGCTCCTTCCACGGAAACACCAGCGATACCGCGGCGATGATCAGGCAGTAGAAAAGGATTCCGCAGACGGCCGCCAAAAGGATGGCCCGCGCAAAGCCGCGGGGATCGTATCCGGAGCGCGCTTCCTCGGACTCCTTGCCGATCGACTCGAAGCCCGTCATGAAATACGGCACGATCTGCAGCACCAGCAGGATCGACATTACGGCTCCCGATGCGCCGGGCCGCGCGAAGAGGGGCTCCAGGTGCGCCGGGTCGCCCCGCAGAAGTCCCAGCGCCGTGAAGATCGCGAAAAGGGCCAGCAGGCCGAAAGTCAGGAAGTTCTGAAGGATTCCGGACAACCGGATTCCGACGGTGTTGATGCCGGCGACACCCGCGGTCAAGAGCAGCCCGGCGAGCAGGCGCGGCGCCGTGATGGTCTTGCCGCCGATCGCATACAGCGGGAAGTCGTTCATCGCGGGCATGAGCCGGGCGAGCAGGTTCCCCACGGCGACCGCTTCCCAGGGACAGACGATCGCGTAGGCGAGCACCATCGTCCAGGCCGCCGCGAAGGACACCACGGGAGGAAAGACGCCTTCCGTGTACGCGATCTCGGCGCCGGCGTCCTGAATCTGGACGACCATGCGGCCGTAGGTGCGGGCGACCGGGAGCAGAAGCAGGCCGCCCAGCAGGAATCCCAGAAAGGCGCCCCCCGGGCCTCCGCGGCCCAGCCAATCGTCCATCAGGACGACCCAGCCCACTCCAACCATCGTCCCGAAGCCGAAGGTGAAGTACTCGACCGAGGTCAGGCCCCGGCGCAGCTGGCGGTCCATGGTTTCTGGCATCGTGCGATTCCGCCCTTTGCCATTAGTCTAGTTCGATGAGGCGTCCGATCGTTGCCGCCAAGCGGCGCCCCCTCTCGCGCCGGACCCGGCCGTTTCAGGAGTCCGTGATTCGGGAAATGACGCGGCTCCACGCCGAGGTCGGAGGGGTCAACCTCGCGCAGGGACTCCCCGATTTCGATCCGCCCGCGGAGCTCTCCGCCGCGCTGGCGGCCGCGATCCGGCGTTCGGACAGCCACCAGTACGGGTTCACGTGGGGCATGCCCGAGTTCCGCCAGGCGATCGCGGAGAAGTCGGCCCGCTTCAACGGCATCGCGGCCGATCCCGACACCGAGATCACGGTGACCTGCGGCGTCTCCGAAGGTGTCGCGGCCGCCGTGCTCGCCTTGACCGAGCGCGGCGACGAGGCCATCGTCCTGGAGCCCTGGTACGAGAACTACGTGCCCGTCTGCGCCCTGGCCGGAATCCGGCCGCGATTCGTCGCGCTGAGCAAGCCCGACTTCCGGCTGGATGCAACCGCGCTCGCTCGCGCGATCCGGTCCAAGACACGCATCATCTTCGTCAACACGCCGGGAAACCCCTCCGGACGCGTCTTCACGCGCGAGGAGCTCTCGGAGATCGCAGGTCTCTGCCAGCGCCATGGCTTGATCGCAGTGACCGACGAGATCTACGAGCACATCTGGTTCGACGGACACCAGCACGTCAGCCTGGGCTCGCTGCCGGGCATGGAGGACCGGACCGTGACGCTGTCAGGCCTGGGCAAGACCTATGCGGTGACGGGCTGGCGCGTCGGTTGGGCGACGGCCGCGCCTCCCCTGACGGCGCTGCTGCGCAAGGTCCACGACTACTTGACGATCTGCGCGCCCACCGCCTTCCAGGACGCCGGCCGGACGGCACTGGCCCTGCCCGCGGCGTACTACGACGAGCTGCGCCGCAAGTACGCCGCGCGCCGCAAGATCCTCCTGGAGGCCCTGACTCGCGCGGGGCTGACCTTCGCGACTCCGGAGGGCGCGTATTACGTGATGGTCGACGCGGCGCCCCTGGGCTGGAGGAACGACTACGACTTCGTCAACTTCCTGGCCCGAAAGGTCGGCGTCATCGCCGTGCCCGGCTCCAGCTTCTATGCCCGCGGCGGCGGCCGCACCCAGGTGCGCGTCAACTTCGCCAAGACCGAAGCGACCCTCCGTGAAGCCGCCCGCCGCCTCACGCGAACCAGTCTGCGTGCTCCGAAGCGCTGAGCCCCGAATCGAGAAGCCGCGTGTCGAGCGCGGGATCCCTCGCTGCGCTCGGGATGACGGGCTAAAGGC
>JBDTXY010000002.1:0-28950 GCA_040005945.1 Acidobacteriota bacterium | reverse complement strand
CGCTGACTCTGGGTCCGGGCGGGAACGGCTCATTCTACGACGAAAGAAAGCCAAATGTCGATCCACAGATCCAGATCCTTCGTATCCCCTTGCCAAGCCACGGAACTGCAAGGCGTTACAGGGCTCGGACTCAGCGGAAAAGCCCCAGAACCTGCTCGGCCTGCGCCGGAGCCACCCGAGCCAACGAGAAGTCCTCGGAGGCGTGGTCGGGACTGGAGACGCCCACCAGAGCCGCGGTCATGCCGGGCGCCGAGCGAGAAAATTGGATGGCGCACTGGGCGGACGTGGTGGCTTCGGGAAATGCCGAGAGCACCTCTTCGGGAAGATTGCCCGCCAGGCGCCCCTGCAGCATCGAGGCGGATCCGAAGACGGCCAGGCGGGACTCCCGGGCGAAGTCGAGCGCACAGAGGCGCTGCTCCCCGAGCTGTTGAGAGCGGTAGACGAGGGCCTGAGCCATGCCGAGGTTGAACGGGAGCTGGATGCCTCGAAAATGGTGCTCCTTCCCGCCCACCTCGCGAGCCACATCGAGCGTCTCGGACAGCGACAGGTGCTCGGGATGTTCGGGCGGCACGCGGAGGCCGTCCCAGGTCGCCAGTCCCCAGGCGCCGATCCGGCCCTCGGACGCCTCCTCTTCCAGAACCGCGGCCGCCGCCGCAAGCCTTTGCCGGAACGCGCGCGCATCCACCGCTCCCAGCTGGGTCTCGACATTGTGAAGGTAGTAGAGATCGATGGACTCCAGCTGGAGATTGGCGCGGCTGCGCTCGATCTGGTCGGCGATGTACCCCGGCGCCATGCAATGACAGCCTTGCGCGATCTCGGCCTCCGGAGCCAGCCCCGAATCCCGAAACGTCTCGGCCACGTAGCGGCGGGCCGGGCGCGGGTCCTGGGCGTCGTGCGGAAGATAACCGCCTTTGGTCGAAACGAACACCTCGTCGCGCCGGACCGACTTCTCCGCGAACGCCCGCGCCAGGGCGCGCCCGATCGCTCGCTCGCTTCTCTGACCTCGGTAATTGATCGCGGTGTCGAAGACGTTGATTCCCGCCGCAAGCCCCGCGGCCACGCAGGCCTCGTATCCCGCATCGGTGGCCTCATCCTCGTCGCCCAGGTAGGTCCCCAGGCCGATCGATGAAAGCGAGAGGCCCCCCCAGGCATCGTGAAAGTGGCCGGGCGCCGCATTCGAGCGGGCGGCAAAACGCGACGTCCCCTCGGCAGTCGCACGCCCCGCTTTCACGGCGCGGAGCCTACCAGACCCGCGAGAGCCCTCGTCTCCGGTTCTGCGCCTAGGCGTACGTCTTGTTCACGAACCCCAGGTTCGGCCATCCGGCCCCGAGGATCGCCGTGGAGTCGGCGCCCAGCCAGTCCGAGAGAACCGTTCCGTAGTAGGAACGGAAGTCGTTCTCGATCTGGAGATTCCCGTTGGAGTCGAGGCTGGCGAGATTCGGCGGACCGCCGTGGATGCCCGAGACGACCGCGTCGCCAACCACGAAATGCGGCGCGGCCGTTCCGTGGTCCGTGCCGGCGGAGCCGTTTTCCTGGACCCGGCGTCCGAATTCCGACCAGGTCATCAGAAGCACATCGTGCGACTTGCCGTGTCCGTCGAGGTCGTCGAAGAACGCCTTGATCGAATCCGAGATGTCCGTGAGCAAAGGATCGTGGTCCTGGTCTTCGCCGGAGTGGTTGTCGAATCCGCCATAGGTGATGTAGAGGATCCGAGCGCCCAGGTTCGCGTTGATGATCTGAGCGATCAGCTCTAGGCCTGAGCCCAGGCTATTGACCGGATAGGCGCCCATGGAGACATAGCCGGTGCCCACCGTTTGGAGGATGTTGGACGAGGAGATCGCGTCCTGTCCGACCCCCGAGATCGTCGAAGGTGTGTTTTCGATCTCGTATTCGCTGCCGTTCTGCGCGAGAAAGGCCGTGACCTGGTTGCCGCCGTCGCCGGTATAAGCGCCGTCGGTCGAATATTGGTAGCTGGCCAGACTCAGGAACGTCGGCACGCCCACGTGATCCGCGAGCAGGGTTCTGGGAAGCGCCGAGGAGATCGCCGTGCAGGAAAGCGGATTGTCGCTTCCCGCCAGAACTTCGTCGGCCCACCGGCCCAGCCAGCCGCGTCTCTGGGCCAGCGTGGGATCAGCCGTGTGCCAGATGTCGCGCGAGGAAAAGTGCGAGAGGCTGGAGTTGGGATATCCCACGTTGGTGACCAGGGCCAGGCGTTTGGCGTCCCAGAGGGATTTCAAACCCGTCATGACCGGATTCATCCCCTGCTTGTCGTCCAGCGCGAGCACCGAACCCGTCGGGATTCCGATCTGGGACCGCAGCGTGGGGTAGAGCGAGTCCGTGTAGGGGATGATGGTGTTCAGGCCGTCGTTGCCCCCCATCATCTCGAGAACCACGAGCGTCCGATTCGGGTTGGCCGCGGCCACCGATTCCTCGAACATCCGCGCCCCGTTGACCGCCCAACGCGGCACCATGGCGGAAACGGTCACGAAACCCGTCGATCGAACCAGGAAATCGCGTCGTGAAAAGGCCATGGGTCCTCCTAGGCCAGCTGGAATTCGGGGCTGGTGAGCATGATGTGGACGAGGCCTCGGACCTTCTTGTCCACGTTGGCGGTCGTGTTGGTCCAGGTTCCGAGCGAACCGTCGTCGTTGCGGTTCATGTAGTCGATCCAGGCGTTGCGTGTCTGCGGCGGCGCGTCAGCGACGTTCAAGCGGTCCGCCAGGATGTCGACGACTTTGGCCGCGGTGGACGCGTCGTGTCCGGCCAGGAGCTGGTTCGGATCGAACAGCGTGCCGGTCGTGCCGCGATTGGACGTCAGGGTGTTCGAGAGCGAGGCACGGGCGAACAGCGACCCCGTGTTCATCCAGGAGGTGCCCCAGTCCCAGCCCTTGGCGTCGGAGGGGTTGAAGAGAACCTCCCCCATGCCGGCCAGCGAGTTGGCGGCCGAAGAGAAATCGCTCGTGCCCTCGAGCATGCGGATCGACGCCACCGCGTATTCCACCGGGCTGCGGACCCAGGTCTTGACCGAGTGCGCCTGGTAGAAGTCGTCGTGCATGAAGATCGTGCGCACGACTTCGCGGATCGAGTGTCCGGAAGAGACATACACTTGCTGCAGCTGGTCCACCAGATAGTCGTAAGCCTCGGTTCCCGCAAAGTAGAGCCAGAGCTTGGAACCGATGAAGCGTCCGGAGACCGAGCCTTTCGAGTCCGTCAGAGCCATGATGATGTTGATCGCGTCGTATCCGTCGAAGTTCCCGGTCTGACCCAGGATCGTCTTGGTGCCGTTATCGTGCATTTGCGGGTTGTCCACGAAGTACGCCTGGTTGTATTGAGTGTCCCTGTTGTAGTTGGCAATCGTCCAGCCCGTGAGCGCCCGCGCGACTTCGGTCACGTCCGTTTGCGAGTAGTAACCGATGCCCAACGTAAAGAGCTCCATGAGTTCTCGGGCATAGTTTTCATTGGGGCGACCCACTCTGTTGGTCCGGTTGTCCAGCCAAACCAGCATCGCGGGGTCCTGGGACATCTTGAGAACCAGATCGTCGAACTTGCCCATGGCGGACTGCCGCTGGGTCTGGTTCTGGTTGACCATCAGCGTTGCGCCCTTGACCTTGGCGATGCCCGAGGTCCAGTGCAGATTCCAGAAGTAGCTCATCTTTTCTTCGAGCGGCCGCGGGGAAAACGCCATTCGGTCCATGAACCACTGCTGCACGCCCAGAATCTTCTGCAGGTTGTAGTTCTTGGCCGTCAGGCTCGCCTCGAAGTCCGATTTGTCGATGGAGTCGTAGTCGACGAGATAGGAGACGGCGCCTTCCAGGCCCCGCCCAAACAGACTATCGATCTCCGCGGGTGTCCCACCAAATCCCGCGCGCCGGAGCAAATGCGCCGCCGCTTCCCGAGTCCAGTTCACGCTCATGCCTCCCCCTTCCAGGGCCGTATCCAAGGGGTTGGACGAGGGGATGGGGCTGGGGTTTACGTGGAATCAACGGAAAGACTCTGAGCCTCGAGGAGTTTGGGCGAGGGACACTTTGAGCCGCGCTCCACGCGCGGCAGGGGGCGAAGAGTCAGCGAACCGATCTAGATCACTGGAAGCGGTATTCCATGGGTCCGGGTAGTCCCTTCCAGCGCCGGGTCCCAGCGGCCGGGAATGGGCGTCGCGCATTCGGGGCATGCGCCGTTGCGCAACCGGTTGGCGATGACGCGGAAGCCGTAGCGTTCGATCACGGTGGCGCAGCACTGCGGGCAGCGGGTATTTTCCCACGGGCCCACGTGTCCCGGGATGTTGCCCGCGTAGACGTATCGCAGCCCTTCGGCGACCCCGATTTCGCAGGCCCGCAGGAGCGTCTTGACCGGTGTCGGGCCGCGGTCGTTCATCTTGTAATCCGGGTGGAACGCGGTCACGTGCCAGGGAATGTCGCGCGAGACCGAGGCGATGAAGCGCGCCGCTCGCTGGAGCTCATCGTCCGAGTCGTTGAAGCCGGGGATAGTCAGCGTGAGGACCTCCAGCCACAGGCCCCGTTCGAAGATTCCCGCGATCGTCTCCAGCACGTTCTGGAGCACTCCGCCCAGCTGCCGGTAGTGCTTGTCGTCCATCGACTTGAGGTCGACCTTGTAGTAGTCGACCCACGGCCGGATGAAATCGAGGACCTGGGGCGTGCCGTTTCCGTTGGAGACGTACGCGGTGCGCAGCCCGAGGCGGCGGGCCTCCTGGAACACCGAGACCGCCCATTCGGAGGTGATGAGCGGTTCGTTGTAGGTGGAGACGACCGTGGGCGCGCCGCTCGCGACGGCCAGCTCGGCCAGCTCCTGCGCGGAGATGTCCCGCGGCGAGCCCACGGCGTTGGGATCGCGCACGGACTGCGACGTGAACCAGTTCTGGCAATACGCGCAGTGCAGGTCGCAGCCCAGCATCCCAAAGGAGAGCGCGTCGGAGCCGGGGAGCGCGTGAAAGAACGGCTTCTTCTCGATCGGATCGCATTGCAGCGCGCCGACGTAGCCCCACGGGACCCGGAGGGTCCCGCCCTCGCGGAACCGTACGCGGCAGACGCCCTCCCGACCCTCCGGGATAGGACATCGATGCCCGCAGGCGTAACACCGCAGACGTCCGTCCTCGAGGACCTCGATCAGAGCGGGCGCCGCGGCGGCCGTTCGCACGGCGAGAGATTGGGCAACCGGGGATGTCGCGGCCATTCTGTCAACGATACTCCCCCCACACCGCAGAAATGCCGCGGGCAAGCCGTGGGTTATCATCCGCCGACGCGTATGAAGGCCCCCGGAATCTCGCTCGCGGCCGTTTCCTTCGCGCTGGCGGCCGCCGCGGTTGCCCAGACTCCCACCCCTACGCCCACCCCCATCCCGGCCCCTCCCAACACTCTGGCGACCGGGGTCACCCACGCGGTCGAGGCCAGCGCGCACGTCAACGGCGTGCGCATCCAGGTCGCCCCGGATGGGGCCGTCTGGTTCCTGGAAGCCTCCGCCGACCGGATCGGGGTTCTGCGCGGGGGCACGATCACATATTGGCAGCTGCGTCCCACCGACCAGCTCGGGGCCAATCCGGTCGATTTCGAGATCGACGGAAACACGATCTGGTTCATCGAGAGCGGCGAGAGCCAGATCCCGGCGGGAACCTCGGCCTTCTCATCGCTCGACACGACCACCGGGGTGCTGACGGAGTGGGTCATTCCCGGGTCGATTCCCGCCGCGTTCTACCGCGCGCCCGACGGGAGGGTCTGGCTGCCCCAGACCTCCGGGCGGCTGCAGTCGTTCGACCCCGCCACCCTCGAGGTCATCGACTACCGTTCGCCGTCGACCTTCGCGTATTCGGACATGGTCCCGGGGCCCGACGGCGCCCTCTGGCTGGCCGATTTCGGCAACAACCGCATCGTCCGCTTCGATCCGAACAACCCGACCACGGAAACTTCCTGGACCATTCTGGATCCCTCCTTCGGCCGCCTGAATCCCGCCCAGATCCAATTCGACGACCACGGGTTTCTGTGGATCTCGGAAATTTCCGCCGACCGGATGGACCGGTTCGACCCGGCCACTTCGCAAATATCGCTCTACGCGGGCGTCAACAATCCCATCCATTTCGACATCTTCCAGGACCGCATCTACGTCACCTCCGCCCAGAACCCCTCGTCTTTTTCCGTGCTGGATCCGAGGTTGGGGGCGCCGGTCATCGGAACCCTGGTCAAAGTGGAGCTGGACGTGGGCTCGGTCCCAGAGACGATCCCGGTCACGATCCGCACGACGACGATCACGCCGACCAGTTTCGACTCGCCCGAGACGGCGATCACCGCGGACAACATCGCCGTGGCCGCGGGGGGAGCGATCGGAAGCCTGACGACCAATCTGAAGGCCCTGACCAGCACCTACGCCCTTACCGTCGACGGCGGATACGTCTGGATCGGCGTCGACGGACAGCTCGTCCGCGTCCTGCCCCAGGCGATCGGGAGCGCATCGGACCTCTCGGTGCCGGTGGCCACGGCGCTGGCGGGACCCGCGGACTCCAAGATCCGCGTCGACATCACGCTGTCCAACACGGGCACCGGCACCATCTCGGGCGACGCGCTCTACCTGTTCTCGGCCGCATCGGCACCGTCTTCGGCCCCCTTCACGCTGGCCGCGGGCGCGACGCAGCAGATCACCGACGCGTTCGGCAACGGTTCCACGACCCAGCTTCGGGTCGGGCCGGTGCGCTTTCAGGTCTCCAGCGGCAACGCCGCCGACTTGGTCGCGTCCGTTCGCTCGACGCGCGTCTTGCCGATCGGCTCCACTTTCGGATTCGAGATTCCCGCCCAGACCGTGGCCCAGAGCCTGCCCGCCGGATCGGCGACGACGCTGTTCACTGGAAACCGCGCGGCCGACGTCTCGGTGCTGGGAATGTTTACGCAGGCCGGAGCGTCGGGCAGCCTCACCCTGGTCGCGCCGGACGGAACGATCCGCGGCGTCCGCGACTTCGCCCTCGTCACCAACACGCAGGAGGAGTTCAATCCCGCGGCATCGGCGTTTGGCGTCGAACCGGAGCCGGGAGACGTCGTTCGGGTCTCCGTGCTGACCGGTTCCATGCAGGCGTACGTCAACGTTTTCGACAGCGGCACCACCGACATCGCGACTTCGCCCGCCGTCTTCGCGCACGCGGACGCGGTGATCCCCAATGCGGGCGCCGTGGTCGGCGGCGGGGACAAGAGCTTCGTCTCGGACGTCTACTTCTCCAATCCCGGCTCCGCGGAGGCGGTCGTGTCGCTGGCCTTCTATCCGTTGGGCGGCGGCGGGGTCGCGCTCGCCGAGCTGACTCTGGCTCCCGGAGAGAGCCGCGCGATCGAGAACTTTCTCCCGGCGCTCTTCGGCCTCTCCTCCGGACAGGGCTCGATCCTGATCACATCCACGGTGCCCGTCGCGGCCGCCGCTCGGATCGGCGCCCACTACGCGCAAGGGGACTACGGCGCCTTCGCGGCCGCGTTGGACGGCGCCGCGGGCCTCAATGGAGCCTCGGCCATCGCGATCGGCCTGCCCCAAACGGCCTCGTTCCGCACGCATCTTCTTTTCTTCAACCGGGGATTCCCCGGCACGATCATGGTCACGGGCTTTCGGTCCGACGGAACCCAGGTTGGGCCCGTCGCCGTGTCGCTCGGCGACCACGAGTCCGGACGGTTGGACTCGGTCTTCGCCGCGCTGGGCGTTGCCGACCAGACCGCGGGGCGCATTCGTGTCGACGTGCCTGCGGACATGAACGTGTACGCCTGGACCGCCCAGGTCGACGGTTTCACCGGCGATCTCGAGCTCGCGGCTCTGCGGTAACCGGCCGCGGCGGCGCAGTCCGGTAAAATCCTTGGGTGACCTCACCGGCCACCCTCGCACGCGGGACGCTGCTGGCGATCTTCGCCTCTTGCGCGATGCCCCTTTCGTGGGCCAACGCGCTTGAGTCCGACCCCGTCGCAACGCCCGGGCCCCGAGGAATGGTGATGTGGGTCGCGGCCGCCGCGGCCGGCCTGTTCGCGGTCGCCGCGGGCCTCGGGTTCGCCTGGCGCCGGTCCCTGCGGATGCGCCACGACGCTCAGCTGTCGGACCGGGACGCGCGCTACCGGACCCTGTTGGAGCAGACTCACGAATCGGTCGTGGTCACCGTCGACGGCAAGGTTGCGTATGCCAACCCGGCCTGCGTGGAGATGCTGGCGTATTCGCGGGCGCTGGTCGGCTTGCCCTTTTCGATCCTCTTCGCCCCCGGCTACCGGGAGCAGATCCAGGACGTCGTGCAGCGCCGCATCCACGGGCGGTCGACCGCCGAGCTCCACGACGCCGTGGGCCTGCGCGCCGACGGCACGACCTTCGACGTCGAGCTCCGGATGACTCCGACCGAGTTCGAGGGGAGATCGGGCTCGCAATCGATCCTGCGCGACATCACCCGGCGCAAGCGCATGGAGGCCGAGCTGCGCAGCTCCGAGGAACGCTACCGGCTTCTCTTCGAGCGCAACCTCGCGGGCGTCTACCGCTCCACGGTCGACGGACGGATGCTGGAGTGCAACCGCGCGTTCGCCCAGATGATGGGCTACGCGTCCCCCGCCGAGGTGTTGGCCCAGCCGGCCGTGGCCTTCCACGTGGATGCCCGGGCGCGCGAGGACTTTCTCAATCGCCTCCGGAAGGAGGGCAGCCTCCTGAATTTCGAGAACCAGGGCCGTCGGAAGGACGGGAGCCTGGCGTGGATCATCGAGAACGTGTCGCTCATACGCCCCGATGACCAAACGGATGAAGTGCTCCTGGGCACCGTCTTCGACATGACGGAGCGCCGGAAGCTCGAGGAGCAGCTCCTGCAATCCCAGAAAATGGAGGCCGTGGGACGGCTGGCGGGAGGCATCGCTCACGACTTCAACAACCTGCTCACGGCCGTGTCCGGCTACACGGAGCTCCTGATCGCCGACCTGGCGGAGGGAGATCCGCGACGGGAGAGCGCCGAGGAGATCCGCCAGGCGAGCAAGCGCGCGGCCGCCTTGACGCAGCAGCTGCTCGCGTTCAGCCGGCGGCAGGTCCTCGAGCCGCGCGTGCTCGACTTGAACGCCGTCATCTCCAACATGGAAAAGATGCTGCGGCGCGTCATCGGAGAGGACGTCGAGCTGACGACCTCCCTCTCCGGCGGACTCTGGAGGGCCAAGGCGGATCCGGCGCAGATCGAACAGGCGATCCTGAACCTGGTCGTCAACGCGCGCGACGCGATGCCTCGCGGGGGTCAGTTGACTCTGGAAACCGCCAACGCCGATCTCGACGCGCGCTATTCCAGCGGCGCGCCGGGGCCTCATGTGATGCTCGCGGTCTCGGACACCGGCGTCGGGATGGACACGGAACAACAGGCGCGGCTCTTCGAGCCGTTCTACACGACCAAGGAGCGGGGGAAGGGAACGGGTCTGGGCCTCTCGACGACGTACGGCGTGGTCAAGCAGAGCGGAGGCTCCATTTGGGTCTACAGCGAGCGAGGCCAGGGGACAACCTTCAAGATCTATCTGCCCCGCTGCGAGGAGCCGCTGGACGTGCGCGAGGAGGCGCCGCCGCCCGCGATTCCATTGAACGGGACCGAGACGGCGCTTCTGGTGGAAGACGAGCCGGAGGTCCGCCGTCTGGTCGAAAAAATCCTGGCCATGCAGGGATACACCGTCGTCTCGGCAGCCAGCCCCGCCGAGGCGATCGCGCTCTCGCGCAACCGGACGAGCCCGGTCCACATCCTCGTGACCGACGTCATCATGCCGGGCATGAACGGCCGGGAGCTCGCCCGCGTGCTGTCGGCGGCATCTCCCGGGCTGCGCGTCCTCTACATGTCCGGCTACACCGACGCCGTCATCGCGCAGCAAGGCATGCTGGAGCCCCGCACGGCGTTTCTGTCCAAACCGTTCACGCCGGACGCCCTGGCCCGCAAGATCCGTGAGGTCCTGGATGCACCGACCCCAACCTGAAGAGTTGGTGAGTTTCGTCTGGACATGGAAGCGCGGGATCTAGCCTCGGGCACATTCAGAAGGGAGAAAAGGGGATGCGTAGGCAATCACTCACTCGGATCGCTCTGCGGATCGCGATGCTCGCGGCAGCATCGACGGCGATGGCTCAGACGACGGCCGCTCCGACGGCGCCGCCTCCCGAGACGACCAAGGAGGCGGACGCCGGCGCACACTTCCTGCCGCTGGAGGGAACCGTCATCATCAATCTCCCGTCGGTCGACGTCCCGCGCGAGGGGACGCTCTCGGTTCTCTTCACCCACCGATTTCAGGCGGCGGTCCAGAACTCCAACGCCTTTCACGACCTGCTCTCCTTCGACAACGGCGCCACCATCGGAATCGGCCTGGGCTACGCCCCGATCCACAACCTGGATCTGTCCTTCTATCGGTCCTCCGAGGTTTCGCTGGATCCCTGGGAGATCGCCGGCAAGTATCAGTTCCTGTCGGGCGCGGTGGGGGCCGCCGTGCGGGTCGGCGCGGACATCCGCAGCGAATCCGACCTGACGGATCGGACGAGCGTCTTCGTCCAGGGCATCCTGGGGTTCGCCCTGGGCGAGCGCGTGCGTTTCACGGCGGTCCCGACCTATGTCACGAAGATCAAGGGAAACACCCGGACGTACAACCCCGGATTCACCCCTCCGTCCTTTCCTCCGCCCAACGACGAATCCTGCGTGGCGAACGAGTCCGGCGGCGCCATTTGCAGCGGCCTCTACCGGAACGTCTTCGACGTTGCGCTGGGGGTGTCCGTCGCGCTCACGCGCTCGATCACGGTCCACGGCGAGGTCACGCCGCGCCTGGGCCGGTACGACGCGAGCGGCGTGGGCTGGGTGGCCTCCATCGAGAAATCGCTCCTCCGGCACCGGTTCTGCTTTACGGCAGGCAACCAGCGCCACACCACCGTCGATCAATACGCGGCCGGCCTGCCCTGGGCCAGCCAGTACACCAGCGACAAGGTCAACGGCGTCAAGGGGGTCTACCTGGGATTCAACATCTCGCGCCAATGGAAAGTGAAATGACGGGCGCGCGCCCGTCATTTCATCCCGAGCGAAGCGAGGGATCCCTTTGTAGCGAGGAATCCCGAACGCCTTGAGCCGACCGACGCCCCCCGTCCCCGAGCTCCTCGTCCCCCGCCTGCGCGAGACCGACCGCCTGGTCGCCCTCCCCCGCCTGCTTCTTCGCGACGCCCGCACCGGCGGCGGACCCCGACTCCCGACTTCCCTTCGCATGGGTCTGCGCGGGAACACCCTCTGCGTCCGGTTCGACGGCAAGGACGCGGGGGTCGTGGCGAGTTACACCCGACGGGACGATCCCCTCTGGGAGGAAGACGTCTTCGAGGTCTTCCTCGCCGCCGGAGAAGATCCGCCTCTGGTCTACTTCGAGTTCGAGATCAATCCCCTGGGCGCGCTCTTCGACGCGCGGATCCAATCCCCGGAGGGACGGCGCTCTTCCATGCGAACGCAGACGGAATGGGACTGTCTCGGGTTTACCGCGCGGGTCGCGCAAAAGGGCGGGAGCTGGTCCGCTTCGGTGCGGATTCCCCTCGAGTCTCTGGCCCCGGGTCCGTTGCCGCGCGTGTGGCGCGCCAATTTCTTTCGGATCGATCGCGGCACCGTGGACGAATTCTCGGCATGGTCGCCGCCGCTCACCGATCCGGCGGATTTTCACGTCCCGGAACGGTTCGGAATCCTGCGGCTCGATTTCCCTTGAGTCGTGACGAGCGGTACCCATGCCTCGATCGCCAAGAAAGGGGTTCCTCGCTTCGCTCGGAATGACGGGGGCAGGTGCTCCTCGGCATGGCGTCGCCTACATCACGATCCGTTCGTTCTTGAGCCACTCGACGGCCCGCTCCTTGGCCCGGCGCTCCTTGAACTGGAAGAAATGCGCCTCCTCCTTGGGATGGCGCAGCAAGGTCTGGCGGAACTCTCCGGCCGCGTCGTCTTTCTCCAGCGCGGCCAACAGGTCCTTGCGGCAGTTGGCGTCGAGACAATGCGCGGCGAAGTCCGAGCAGTCTCCGCGCGTCCGCTCCCCCTGGTCGCGGGGCAGAGGGGCGTAGCGGGCATCCCCGGATAGCTCCGCGTGGCGGGCCGCGTCTTTCACCAGGACCTGGACGACGTCGCCGGTCTGCCGGTCGAAGAAGTGAGTGATCTGGTGGGACCGGCTTTCGAAGCCGACGATGAGCCCCTCCCAGTCGATTTCGAACGGCATAAAGTCGCTATGATAGAGGTTTCGGGAGATTCATGAAGAAGATCGGGACCTTCGACGACTGGATCGACTCCTTCCGGGCCTGGCAGAAGGACATCGGCCTCGCCCTGCCCCGGTACGGGGACTACCAGTTCGAAGCGAAGTACGCGCCGACCAAGCTGGACGAGATCGAATACGGCGACTTCCGGGGGCAGCGCAAGTGGGAGCGCGTGACCCAGATCCCCCACCAGCCCATCCGGGACGCGCTCTTGAACCTGATCGTCTACCAGGGCGACACCGAGTTCGCCTCGGTCGAACAGCAGAGGAACCTTCTCGACCATTCGCCGTCGGACTACGACACCGACAGCGTCTGCCGCATCATGGTGGAGGAAATGCGCCACGGGTGGCAGATGTGCCATCTGCTGGTCAACCACTTCGGAGAAACGGGAAAGATCGAGGCGCGCAAGCTGCTGGAGCGCCGGTCCTGGCAGAACAACCGGCTGCTGGGCTCTTTCAACGTCGACGTGGACAACTGGGTGGACTTCTTCACGTACACGGAGTTCGTCGACCGCGACGGCAAGTTCCAGCTCAACATGCTCTCCACGTCCGCATTCGCGCCGTTGGCACAGTCGATGGGACCCATGCTGCGCGAAGAGGGCTTCCACCTGGGCACGGGTCACATGGGCCTCCAGCGCATCGCGAAGGGCGGAAAGGTTCCGCCCGCGCTCCTCCAGAAATACATCAACAAATGGCTTTCGACCGCCTACGACCTGTTCGGCAAAGACTCCTCCTCGTCGGCCGAATGGTTCTACGTGTGGGGTCTCAAGGGCCGTTACGACGAGGGCAAGCAGCCCGTCGATCCGGACAAGGCGCACTTGAACGAGCTCTCGCGGGAGCTCTACCGGCAGGAGGTCCACGGTCTGCTGGAGTCGATCAATCGCTACCTCCCGGCCGACGCCACCCCGCTCAAGGCGCCCGATCTGAAGTTCCACCGGAGCATCGGGGAGTTTGCCGGAGGGACCTACTCGGTCACCGGGGAGACGCTCTCGCCGGAGCAGTACGAGAAGCATCTTTCCGAGGTGCTACCCATTGAGTCCGAGAAAACCTTCATCCGGAACCTGATGAAGGAGCCGGGCTGGATCGCTCCGCGCGAAGCCATCACGACGTCGTAGACCGGTAGAGGGCGGGCTCGCGCCGGAGACTCGGGCCGCGTGACAGGCTTTGTCACTTTGGCGTCCGTAAGGCCACCGGCAATGTCAGTCGCCATGATCCTGAAGCGGCTCCCCGCTAGCGAAGCCGCAGGCCAAGGGCTCCAAATCAGGGCTCCATCTCCCATCTCCTCAGAGGCTTAACCAGGCCCTCGAGCGTTTGGCGAGCCGCTCTTCTGCCAACCCGTAACCCGGCCCAACCCTTGCGTTGGCGAAGAGTAGTTCGTGACCCAAAATCAACGCTTCGAATCGGCCCCGAGGGGTGGATTGTGCGCGGCGAGTGGAGCCGTGCCGAGACCCCGTTTGCTCTCCCGGCGGCTCTACCGGCTGATCTGGCGGACGGCGATTGCCGTCATGGCGCCGCTGTTGTTTGGAGCGCATCCGGCATTCGCCGCCGCTCCGGCCTTTCAAGCGGCGGGAACGGTGGTGAACAGCACAACGACCGCCACCGTGGTTTGGCCCGCGCATCTGACCAACGATATCGGCTTGCTGGTCTGCGAGACCGCGAACGAGGCCGTGACGATCACCTCACCGGCCGGCTGGGTCCAGGTCACAAACTCACCACAGGGTACGGGCACGGCGGGCGGTGCGGCGGCGACTCGAATAACGGTGTTTTGGAAACGTGCGGCGTCCTCCAGCGAAACCTCAGTCGTCACGAACGATCCTGGGAACCATATTCACGGGCAGATCATCACCTTTCGGGGTGCCATCACATCGGGCAACCCGTGGGACATCACGGCGGGGGACGTCGCAAGCACTGCCAGTACGAGCGTCACGATTCCCGGCGCGACGACGACGACGGCTGACTGCCTCGTCGTCGCGATCGTTTCGAACGCTACGGATACGGCGACCGCGCAGACCTCGGGCTGGACAAATGCGAACCTGACCAGCGTCACCGAGCGGGCGGACGCGAACTCATCTACCGGTAATGGCGGCGGCTCCGGCTTGGCGACAGGCGTCAGGGCGGTTGCCGGGAACTATGGCTCGACGACCGCAACGCTTCTCACTTCTTCGACGCAGGGCCGCATGAGTATCGCCCTCGCGTCGATCGTCCCGCCATCGAGGCTGGACCACTTCGTTGTAACAACGCCCGGCACGCAGACGGCGGGGACGGCCTTTGCCATCACGACGATCACCGCGCAGGACGTCAACAACGCCACGGTGACCGGCTACACCGGGACCGTGGACTTCACCGAGACGGGCGGCGGCGCCGGCGGCACGGTCGTTCCGTCGCAGTCGAGCGCGTTCACGGCGGGAGTGCTTTCGGGCCAGAGCGTCACGCTCACCAAGTCCGGGGCGGCCGTCACCATCACGGTCACGGACCACCTCGGGACGAAGACCGGAGTCAGCGGCGGCTTTACGGTCAATCCCGGCACGGCGACGAAGGTCAAGGTGGAGACCGCCAGCAACGGCAGCGGAACGGTGGTTCCCGCCCAGAACGTCACGGCTGGCAGCGCGATCACCGTCTATGCGATCAGCCGCGACGCCAACGACAACTTCGTGGCCAACATCGCGGCCGACAGCTGGTCGCTCGCCGGCATCACGGGCGGCGTGGTCGCGGGAGACCTCGTGGCGGCGGGCGACAGCAAGAGCGCGACCTTCACCGGCCACTTGGTGGGTACGGCGGCGGTCCACGCGGCCGCAGCGGGCCTGACCTCGACGGACTCGGGGACCCTGACGGTCGTCGCGGGCGCGGCTTTCAAGCTGGCATTCGGGACCCAACCGTCCAACGCGCAGGGGGGATCCGCGATCGCGCCGGCGATCACCGTGCGGATCCTGGACTCCCAAAACAATCTCACGACCAGCACGGCCTCGGTGACCGCGGCGATCGGGACGAATCCCGGCGGCGGGGTCCTGTCCGGGACCAAGATCCAGGCGGGGGTCGCCGGTGTGGCGACATTCAACGATCTCGCGATCGACAAGGCGGGCGTGGGATACACGCTGACGGCCACGAGCGCCGGACTGACGGGGACCACGAGCGGCACCTTCAACATCGTCGGCACTGCCCGGTGGGTCGACAACGCGCTGGGCGCGGACGTCAACGCCGGGACCCAGGCCGCGCCCTTCGCGACGATCGGGAAAGCCATCAGCGTCCTGGGAGCCTCGGGGACCGCTTTCGTCCGGGTGGGCAACAGCCAGAGCGGGAGTCCCTACGCGGCCAACAACGTCGTGGCGGCGGCCGCCGCGGGCACGTCGACCTATTCGACTCGCGTCCTCGGCATAGCCAGCGGCGCGACCCTTCCGCTGGTGACCGGCACGGATCCCAACGCCGACGGCGGCTTCGACGTCCAGGCCAACTACGTCACGATCGACGGATTCGAGATTCGCAACACGCAGGTCGGCGTCTACAGCGAGGGCGCGAACACCGGCGCCCGGATCTCCAACAACTACGTGGTGTCGGGACATTTCGGATACGGCATCATCCTGGACACGACCAGCAACGCCTGGGTGCACGACAACCGCGTCGAGCAGGTTTCGGGCGGCGGCTCGTTCTTCGGGATCTGGGACTACACAGGCAACGGCAACGTGATCGAGCTCAACAAGGTGAAGGGCTTCGGCTCGGACGGCATCGTCAGCCACTACTCGACGGGGCTCGTCATTCGGCGCAACATCCTCAAGAACAACCCGTTCGGGATCCACGTCTCCAACGCCGCGGGACCGGTCACGCTGTACAACAACACCGTGGACGGAAGCGCTTTCCTGGGGATCTACGCGGAGCAGTCGCCGGTCGCCGTCACGTCGCGCGACAACATCATCGTCAACGGCGGCTACGGCTGGGCGTGGGACGGAATCGGGACGATCAGCTCCAACTACGACGACGTCTACAACAACGCCAGCAACTACGGCTACACGGTCCCGGTCACGCCGGGAGCGCAAAGCATCAGCGCGAGCCCGAACTTCGTGCAGACGGTCGACCCGACGGCGGCGGACTACTACCGGTTGAGCCCCGGCAGTCCCTGCATCGGCGCCGGGATCGACGTCGGGTACGGCACCAACATCGGCGCGGTCCCGTGACCGGAGGCACGATGCGAGGAAACGGCAGGGAGAACATGAGCAAGCCCAACCGCCTCCGGCGGGTGATCCTGGCCGCGCTCTGCGCGCTCTCGGCTCCCCTTTCCGCCGCCAATCTCACGTATTTCCGGACGGTGCCGAACACCGATTTCGCCGTGTTCGGCGCGGGCGGAATGCGCGGACAGGGGACGGGAAGCATCGTCGTGAGCGGGATCTCGGGCACGGTCACCGGGGCCTTCCTCTTCTGGCACGGACCCACCGACGATTCCGGAGACCGCAATGCCGGGGCGACCTTCGGAGGCTCCAGCATCCTGGGCCTGAACATCGGCTTGAGCGGAGACAACGGATGGTCCTTGGACCATTCCGTGGCGTACCGCGCCGACGTGACGGGCTTGGTGGCCGGCAACGGCACGTACAGCCTCGCGAACTTTCGAAAGCCCGGCCCGCGCCTGGCCGACATCAACGGGGTGTCGCTGCTGATCTTCTTCGACGATGGAAATCCGTCCAACAACCGGGACGTCGTGGTCTTCAACGGGAACCACTCCAACAAGATCAATTACTTCGACGCGGACAACTGGTCCGTGGCGTTGCCGGGAATCACCTATGCGGGAGGGCCGGTCAACATGCTGCTCGTCGTCAGCGACGGCCAAGCCTGGAACGACGACGAGCTCAAGATCAACGGATCCACGTTCCTGGCCTCGGGAGAGCTCGGCTGGCAGGGATCGACCGTGCCCGACCAGGGAAAGGCTTCGACGACCAATGGCGGCCTCTGGGACCAACGCAGCTTCGACGTCACCTCGCTGATGAGCCCGGGCCTCAACACGCTGCAGATCCAGCCGACGACCTACGTGGACGACCAGGTCTCGCTCATCGCGGTCCTCTTCGACCTGCCCGTCGGTGCGGCGCCGTTCCTGCCGACACCGACGGCCCAGACGCCGACTCCGACGCCATCGTGGACCCTCACTCCGACTCCGACTCCCACGCGGACCCCCGGGCTCAGCAAGCGCACGCCGAGTCCGACGCCGACTCCCAATCCCGGCCTGTAGACCGCCAAGAACTAGAATGGGCGCTCTGCCATGCAGGCGCCCACACCCGACCCGACGCCGGAAATCCGGAGAAAGCTCCTGGCCTGGTTCGACGCGCAGAAGCGCCAGCTTCCGTGGCGCGGCACCGACGATCCGTATCGGATCTGGGTTTCCGAAGTCATGCTCCAGCAGACGACGGTCGGAGCGGTGCATCCCCGGTATGCGCCGTTTCTCGCCCGGTTTCCGGATCTGGCCACGCTCGCGCGCGCGCGGGAGCAGAGCGTGCTGGCCGCCTGGTCGGGCCTGGGCTACTACGCCCGCGCGCGAAACCTCCATCGATCCGCGCGCCTGATCGTCCGCCACCACGGCGGCCGCGTGCCCGATGATCCCGACGCGCTCCGCGCCCTCCCCGGTTTCGGCCGCTACATGGCGGCCGCGGTCGCGTCGCTGGCGTTCGGGCGAAGGATCGTGGCCGCCGACGCGAACGTGACGCGGGTGCTCTCGCGGCTCTTCGCGATCGGCGGCACGGCGGGCCGGCGCCGGCACGCGGCTTCCGTCGAGCGGCACGGCGCGGCCCTGCTCATGCGCGGGCGCCCCGGGGAGATCACCGCGGCGTTGATGGATCTGGGCCAGCTCGTCTGCACCGCGCGCCGCCCCGATTGCGGAGCCTGTCCCCTGGCGGCCAAGTGCGCCGCGTTCCGGAGTGGGCGAGCGCAGCGGTATCCCCGGCGCGCGCCCAAGGCGCCGACCTTGCGGGTCTTCGTCGCGGCGGCTTGCGTCGTGCGGAAGGATCGCGCCCTGCTGATCCAGAGACCCGGCAACCTGCTGCGTGATCTATGGCAATTCCCATCCGGGGAAGGCGCGTCGCCGTGGGCCGCTGCGCGCGCGCTGAAACGGGAGCTGGCGGCGTTGCGACTGCGCCGCGTGGATTCCCAGAGTCCTTTTGTGACGCAGCACACAATCGTAAACCGCCGGCTCGACATTTCGGTGTACCGGGCCGAGCTCAACTCCCGATCCCAGGCCCCCGACACGCGATCGACTCGCTGGTTCACGGTCCGCCAGCTTCGCTCTGCGGCCATCCCGACGCTGACGCGAAAGATCGCGGTCGCATTCGGCTTCCTGCCCGACCACAACCGGCGTATCCTGTTGAGAGATGAGAGCCGCGATGTTGCTTCTGATCCTGGCTCTCACCGACGCGGGCGGCACCGTCCCGGCGTTGATTCGACTCAAGGACGGCACCGTCTACCAACTCAAGACCCCGCCGCAATTGAGCGGTAGTCGCTTCGTGTTCACGACGTCCGAAGGACGCCTCTTGTCGGTCGCGGAAACGGAAGTCGAAGAGATCCGCTTGCTGTCTCCGACTCCCGTCCCGCGCGACGCTCTCGATCCCCACGATTCCCACGCGCTGGGGGCGATCGCGCGTCAGCAGCGCCACCGCAGCGGGAGATACACGTTGCTCGCGCCGGCTCCGACGCCGAAGCCGAAGAAGACGTCGGCTCCGTAGTGTCCAGCATTCCGGCCAGGGCCTGCCTGCGGGGCCTGGCGCTCCTGACCGCCTTTCTTCTGGTCGATCGTCTGGCGGGAGCCACCCCGGAGCCCCAGATCAATCTCGCGAGCCCCGACATCGCCTTGGGCTCGGTCGCGCCCGAGGATTCGCCGGACCAGCCGCGCTTCGTCCAGGGGGTGTCGATCCGTTCCGACCAGCCGTGGACGCTTCAGCTTTTGGCCAGCGACTTAGCCTCCACACAGACCGTCAGCCGATTGCGCGCGGAGCGTCTGCTCTGGCGCCTGCGCGGAGACCGGTTCCGTCCGCTCGCGAGCGATCTGCCCATCCTTCTCTCCACCCGACCGCCGACCGGCCCCAATCCGGTCACGCTCTTCCTGGAGTTCGCGGTCCGCAGCGACTGGTCCGTTTCTCCTGGCAGCTACACCGGTTCTCTGACGTTCGTGCTCAACACCGCGGGCTCTCCCCGTCCGATCTATCTCCCGGTCGCGGCTCCGGTGCGTTTGATCGTGGACCCGCTCGCCGTGATGCGCGTTCTGGGAGCGACGGTGGACTCACCCACGGTGGATCCCACGCGTTCGGACGCATACCCCTACGCGCCGATTCGCGTTGCCGTTCGCGCGAACACGGGTTGGTCGCTCTCGGCTGAGCCGATGGATGATTTCTCTCACGAACGCGCGGCGTCCCGGCTCCCCGCCGGGATCCTGTCGGCGTCGGTATCGGCGCAGGAGCCCAAGAACCTGGAGCGCGGCGCGGCGAACCTGCTGGCGACCGGCGGGCCGACCGGAACCTCCGAGAGCATCGTCGTGCTCCAGCTCAAGGCGCGCCTGGCGGGAGGCGAGGCGGCCGGACGCTACCGGATCCCCTTGCGCTTGCGCCTGGCGACGACGGGAGTCGCGAGCCGCTCCTAGTGAACCGGACCGGAGTCGATCTCGACGGTTTTCTGCTCCGGGTCTCCGTAGTCCAGAATGCCTCGCAAACGCACGGGCCTCTTGCTGCGGCACGCGATCCGCACGGGGACTCGCCGGCGATGCCCCGGCAAGAGGAGCGAGCGCGGGACGACGAGGCGGCCGATCTCGACCGGCCCGGAGCCCGATTCCTCCTCCAGCGCGATACTGCCGGTCACGTGCATGGCATAGGCGCCTTCGGCTTCCAGCACGAGGGATGACGCAAGCTCGCTGTCCTGCCGGCTGATCTTCTCGAACCGGGCCGTGATGCGCGGTGCCGGCCCCGCGCCCACGCTGACGAGAAGAGGCACGGAGAGCCGCGGCAGCACTTGGACCACGTTGCCCCGGCGCGCCGGAGACGACAGACCCTCCATGTCCAGGGTCAGCAGGCACCAGTAGGTGCCGCTGGCCGTGGGCGGAGCCTGCAATCCGACGCGCAATTGCACCTCATCGCCCGTGCCCAACGCCAGCTCGTTGCGGTCCGCGCGCGCCCACGAAGCGCAGGAGCGCAGACGGGCTCCACCGGCGACGGGGTTGCCGTCTTCGTCCAGGTCGAAGTCCGCGAACGACGGGCGGATCTTCCCTTCTCCGGCTACCGAGCGCAGGCGAAAAGAGACCTCGGCTTGGCCGCCGGGCCCCGTATGCGTCTCGGCTTGAGCGGGACTGACGCGGATCTCGAACCCTGGGGCGGCGCGGGCGCAAAGCATGATCCCGGCCACACAGCAGCCGGCGAGCCAGAGCCCGCGAATCCTCGCGGACCGGAAACGGCTACGAGGGAGTGTGCAGAATCTCGTAGGTGATCCTCACGGTTACGGGCTGCGGGGTGAAGGTCACCCGCGCGTCTCTCGGGAGCGCTAAGCGAAGAACCCGGTCCGCGCGGGCCAGCCCGCGGGGGGCGACCACGGTCAGGAACTCCTCAGGCAGCGTCGGGAGCGGCTCGAAGTGCGCCCGCTCGCGCCCGGCGGCGGCTGAGGCCGACTGGATCGCGGTCGTCGGAATCCCCGGATCTCCCCCGATCCATTCGGCTCCGATGCTGTGGCGCAGATGCAGGGTCCCGGAGGCAAGGTTGTCGATGAAGGAGAGCATGACGGTCCCCGGGGTCAGCCCGTCGCCGACCGCGGCGTGATGGAACGTGGCCGAAGTCGGGAAGTAGAAAGCGATGGGACAGCCGGGAGCCGGGGGGAACCGATCCACGCACGCATCCTGTCCTTGCCCGGCCACCGCGCGGCTCAAGTCGAAGACGAACTCGCCGTCCACCTCGAGCCCGATTTCTTCGGGGATGTCCAGCCGCAGGGACAGGTCCGCCGTCTGCGCCGTTTGGGCCGCGAGGGCGCCGGGCGCGCAGAGGAGCAGACCGAGCATCACCGTTCCGGCGCAAAGCCGTTGAAGGAACACTGCCGCCATCTTAGTTTCTCTCACGACGGCGCTCCAAACGCTCTCGCAAGCTCAAGGGCCGCAGTTCCAGGGCCAGGGATGCGGTCTTGCCGACTTCGACCCGGACCTCGCGCACTGCCGGCCCCTCCAGCGCGTAGGATTCGCCGATCGCGCCGATGTCGATCTCGACCTGGTAGGTCCCGGGCGGAAGATTCGCGAATCGGAACGAGCCGTCCTCTCCGGTGAGCGTTTCCCGACTGACGCCTTCGGCGTGGAGCGTCACTCCGATCCAGGCCGCGGCCGACCGCTCCTCGCCCGTCGGGGTTTCGCCCTGGACCGTCAGCGTCCCTTCGATGTTGCCGAATCCGGTCAACAGGACGTCCTGGGTCTGGTGCCGACGGGGAGACAGCGCCACGGGAAAGCCTTCGGTCTCGCTCAGCTGGTAAGAAAACGGGATCGTGGTGGCAATGATCCGCACGGTGTGTCGTCCGGGCTCCAGAACCAAGCGATACTGGCCCTTCGCGTCGCTCACTCCGGACACCTCTTCCGCTTGCATCATGACGCCCGGGATCGCCGGCTCGCCCTCATCGAAGCGGCCATTGCCGTTGGCGTCCACGAAGACGCGGCCCTCGACGACCGCCTTCGCCAGCACGGGCGACACCGCCTCACCGCTGTCCCAGATCCCCATCGCGCCCGAGATGCCGCCGCCCCAGTCCAACGCCTTTCGGAGGTTGAGCGAATAGAACTGGGACGTCAAGCGGGTGCCTTGACCCAGGCGCACGGTCACGTAGTTGGCCGTGGCCGAAACGGCAAAGCCCGCGGGAAGGACCGTCGAGACTCCGCCGCGGACTCCCACCCGATCCGAGGAGAACAGTGCGGTCCCGGCCGGGCTGCGGCCGGCGAACGCGCCGACGTTGAACGAGGTGGCGCCGATGCCGTAGCTCAAGTTCACGTCCGCGCCGTAATCCGGCAGGTGCTCGCCCGTGGAGACCCGCTCCGTGATCGCGTATCGGCCGGAGGCGGCGACGGCCACGGCCGCGAGGTCCGCGTTGAGATTCAGGGTGGCGACCTTGGCCTCGAGATCCAGGTCCGGGTTGAGATGATTCCTGGTCCGCTCTTCCCCGAGCCCCGCCGAGACGGATACGGCCGAGATCCGCTGACCGACGGTGAGTCCCCCGCTTAGGGTCTCCGAGTCGACCGGATTCACGGACGCCCCGATCGATTTCTGGCTCAAGTCGGAGAAGCTGGCGGTGAGCAGCGTCCGGCCGAAGGAATAACTGGACCCCGCGAATCGGCCCTTCGAGGAGATCGGGCCCTGATCCGGTGCGCGAAACGGGAAGGCGTCGGATTGTGAGACGCTGGCAAAGAGCCTCCAGTCCTTCGTGGGGCGGGCCGATGCCGTCACGATGGAGCCCTTCTCTCCCGGAAATTCCTGATTGCCGCCCGGCGCCACGTATCCCTCGTCCTGATGGCGGTAGGTCGCGTCCACGTCCAGAACGCGGGTCTGCAGGCGAACCTGCGCGCCGAAGAGAATCCCGTTCAAGTGCGACCCGTCCAGACGCGTGCCCGAAACATCGCCGACCCGCACGCCGGCTTCGAAGAGGGAAGCGGGCTTCCAACCGACCTCGACGAACCGATTGTCACGATCCGTCCCGGGCACGGCCGAGACCGTATGGGCCCATCCGAGCCCCAACCGGAAGCGTCCCTCCCAGAGCGGACCCGAGAGAAAGCCGCCATAGACGCGATCTCCCGAGAACTCCGAATTGATCGTGAGATTCTCCCCGATCGGAACCAGCAGAGGCGCTCCACGCGCCCGCCCCCCGAACAGCTCCAGGACGAAGCGCCCCGCGCTGACGAGCCGTAGCGCCCCTCCGCGCATGTCCAAGGACTCGCCCACGCTCGTGGCGACCCCGCCGACCCCGCCAAACCGGATGAGCAAGTCTCCGGCGCCGGCTGTCGCGGTGCCTCGTCCCAGGTCGAAGCCCCGGGTCACGAGCGTGTAGCGCAGGAGGTTTTGCGTTCCGTCGCTTTCGCCGTACAGGAACCGGCCCTCCAGCGAGAAGAGATTCGGGATCACCTGCCCCACCGCGACGTCGGTGCTCAGCGTCGTCGTCGCGGTCGACCCGGATGCCGGCTGAGCGGTCGCATTGCCCCAGAACGAAAACGCGCCCGGAGCCGGCAGGGCTCGCGCCGGCGCGGCGGGGATCCTCGGGGGAGTCGCCGTCGCCGGCTCGAGGATGCGAAGCAGCACGCCCTCCGCGACCACCTCCAGGGACACCTGCGGATAGCCGAGCAGGTCGGCGCGCACGCGAACGCCGTGCTCGTTTTCGGAGCGGTATCGCACGATACGCACGCGGAGGATGAGGGGGTCCCGGGTCTCCAGCTCTCGGGGCAGCGATCCCAGCTCCGTGTCCGGAAGGTTGACGACCACCCGGCGAACCCCTTCCAGCGACGGCTCCTTGTCCAGGTAGCCGCGGGATGTCGTGACTCCCTCAAAGAGCAGACCCTCCGGGACGCGACGGATCTCTCCCATGAGGGAAGCGGGGGCCGCAGGAGCCAGAGCCTGCTGGGAGGCAAGCAGCAGCAGCGCGAGGTGGATCAGAAATTATAGCCGAGCTCAGCGCGTCTTCGGCGTCAGAGCAATCAGAAGGCCGGTCGGCTGCTCCAGAACTTTCGCTTCGACGGGGACCTTGAAGCGAACCTCGAGCCGCGTCACCACCGGCTTGGCCTGAATCTCGGCCACGGTCAGCATGTCCACAAGGCGCGCGCCGCCGGAGTGCCGGGGACCGATGATGCGGTATCCCACCAGATCCAGGAACAACGCGGGCGGCGAGTCTCTCGACTCAGACCGGTACCGGATCGTCTCGCCCGCCTCCAGAAAGATGCCTTCCTTGCGATACGAGATCCGGACCGGACGCGCCGCGGAGGTTTCGGGCGAGCGAGCCGAAGAGTCCGGCATCACGGCCGAGGCCAGCTCGCGGGTCTCGCGAGCGGGGCCTTCATCCGCCGCGGAGACCGGGACGCTCTGCGACACCATGTCGCCTCGCTTGGGGCCGTAGTCGAAGAAGACGGACGCGGTCAAGTTCTCCGACGGGATCCGGCCGCGGGCCTCGCCCTCGAACTTCCGCAGTTGCCCCGGAAGCACCGGCTCTCCTGAGAAGGGCACGACCAACAGCTCCACCGGCCCGTTCGGGGTGTTCTCCTCCAGCAGCCAGCTGCCGGCCGGGCGAATCAAGCTGTTGCCCGAATTGTGGAGTCCCGCCCGAAAGTGGAACACACCGTTGCGGTCGCGCACGGACTGGAGGTCGACGATCTCCACTTCCGTCTTTTCGGTTCCGTTGACGGTCAAATAGACGGGCACCAAGACCCGCGGCTCGGTCGTCACGCCGAAGCCCTCCTGCGCGCGGCCCGCCGGAGGGATCGAAACGAGGATTCCGGCCCAGACCGTTCCCTTCGAGCCGGCGGGCGCGGTCACCTGCACGCGCACCGAAACCGCCTGCTCCGCCCCGATTTCGACCTCTTCCGGATTGATCTGGATCCAATCCGCGGCCGCCGAATCCGCCGGGGGAGCGGATTCCATCGAGAGGTCTCCGGTCTCGGTCAAGGTGAACGGCACAACCTGGAGGCGAAAGCGGCGGGACACGCTCTCGGGATTGGAGACCGTGATCGTCGACGTCTGGCTCTCGCCGGCCAGCATATGGAGCTCGATGCGCGCCGGTCCGACGACCATTCCGCTCGCGAGCGCCATCGCGGAGAGGAGCCCGCACGAGCAGAAGAAGAGTGCGTGTCTCATGCGAACATTGTCCACCAAAAAATTGCGACGGCCCGGACTGAGCCGGAGCCGTCGCAATGAGAGCCTTGGGCGGGTCCCCGGGCTCGCGCCCGGGCGCAACCGTCCAACTATGGGTTGACGATCGTGTAGGTCAGCGTTCCCGTCGCCGATCCGGCGGTGACCGGGGTCGCCGCGGCCAGCGTCAAGGAGAGCGTCTGGGTGCAGTTGCTCCAGCCGGTCCTCGGAATCGCCGTGACCTCGTTGCCAGCCGCCACCTGCAGGTTGTACGGGCTCACCTTGGTGCCGCCGCCGCAGGTATCGCCGCCGGGGATCGACAGCGTGAGCCGGTTGGCCGAGAAGACGTCCGCGATCAAACCGGTGAAGGTCGTCGCCTGAGCTCCCTGCCCGCCGTCTACGATCGAGGCTTGCAGCCGGCTGTTCGCCGCAAAGGTGCTGAAGACCTGAACCGTGGCCACGTCGGGCTGCGCGCCCGCGCCCGGGCACGCGACGTTGGCGCTGCTGGCGATGGACGCCGAGTTGACTGCGAAGGTGTAGGTCGTGTTGCCCGCCGGCGCCTGGGGGTAGGATCCGAATCCCGTGGTCCCCCAGCACTTCGTGCCGGAGTTGAAGTCGAGGACGAAGTTGTGCGCGACGTTGACGCCGAGCACCGCGGGAATCGCCAGACTCACCAGGGCGCCGCTGGCCTGCGGCGAGGCTCCCGACTTAACGCCCTGAGGAAACTGAGCCCAGGCCTTCCCGGCCACGAGCATTGCGAAACCCACAGCCATGATCCGGACCGTCGACCGAGATTGAAAACTCATTGGCCTTCCTTCTGCTTTCCGTGTGTTTCGCTCATTCCTCTAGGGCAGACGCTCGCCCGGGAGGCACCCATCGGCGTTTTCCAAGTGTTCTTAGATTGTTTCCGAACGGGTAATTGCAGCTCCGGTGCCACACACCCCGTTTTCCTTGCGGAGCAGTTTGGGACCTTTAGAGTGAGACCCTTACGTGCTCGAGCGCACAAGCGCGTGAAAATCTTGCGACAAGAAGTGACAACTCTTCGAACGTCATTTCGGGGCCGCTTGTCAAAATTCGGCGGCGAGTCCGGGTCCCTCAGAGCCCAAAGCCCGAACCGAATTTTGCGTCGGCGCGTGACGTGCATCACAACACCGCGCGGATCCTCGACGACCCGACCGCGTCGATTCATGGATGCCCGTGCGACGCCGCCGGCCGAGGCTTGAGCGATGATTGGCTCGATGGACATCACCTGGAAGGGTCAATCCAGTCGGATCCGCGAGATGGGCTCGGGTCCCCCGATCGTTCTCGTGCATGGCTACCCATTGGACGGAGCCATGTGGTCGGGAGTTGCGCGGCTGCTCTCGCGCCAGTTCCGCGTTCTCAAACCGGACCTCCCGGGCCGCGGTGAAACCGCCGCGGCTTCCGCCGGGACGGTGGCGGATTACGCCGACTTTCTGGAAGCGATTCTGGCCGGGCTCGATGCGCCGGCGGGATTAGCCGGGTTCTCGATGGGCGGGTACGTTGCGCTGTCCCTGGTCGGGCGCCGGCCCGAGCGGTTGAAGGCGCTGGCGCTGGTGGACACGCGGGCCGGCGCGGACGATGACGCCGGCAAGGCCAGGCGTGACGAGGCCATCGCGGCCGTGAAGGCCGGAGGCGTCGAGGCGATCGTGGAAGCGATGGTGCCGCGCCTGCTGGATCCCGCTTCGCTGCACAACCGCGATCTGGTGGACCGCGTCCGGCGCATCATCCTCCGCCAGTCACGGGAGACCGTCGAGGCGGACCTGACGGCCATGCGCGGGCGCGACGACTCGACGGAAGGCCTGGCCCGAATCTCCATCCCCACGCTCGTGGTCGTGGGAGATCACGATGCGCTGACGCCTCCCGCGGACTCCCAGGCCATGGCCTCGGCGATCCCGGGCGCCCGGCTCGTCACGATCCCGGCTGCCGGGCACCTGACCCCGATGGAGCGCCCCGGGCTGGTGGCCGCAGCGCTCACGGAATTCTTCGTGGATGCCCTCAGCCCGTAGCGGGGGCCCGAAGGGGGGCGAGAGCGAACCCGGCTCTCGTCGCTGGCGGACGCTGTCGGGCTCCTGCTTCCTCATTCTGATCGTCTTGCATCTGTGTCCGGTCTGGGGCTTCCGCCATTTCCCGTCCCAGGACGGTCCGACCCACCTCTACAACGCCCGCGTCCTCGGGATCTACGGAGCGCCGCAACAGGATCGCCTGCGCGAATACTACGAGATCAACGCGAGGCCGGACCCGTCTTGGCTCGACCATCTCGTCCTCGCCTCCCTGGTCGGGGTCGTCCCCCCTCCCGTGGCGGAGAAGCTCGTGCTGAGCGGTTTCTTGGTTCTGTTTCCGCTCCTCTTCCGAGCGACGGTTTCGGACATGAAGGCCGGCGGCTCGGCGGCCGCCTTCCTGGCGTTTCCCTTGCTCTGCACCTTCACATTTCACATGGGTTTCTACGCGTTCTGCTACGGCCTCGTTCTCTTCGTGGCGCTCCTGCGCGCCTTCGTGCGGGGGTGGCCCGACTACGGGTCTTCGGCCGCCTTCACGATGACTTCGCTCGCCCTCCTTCTTTTCGCCTTCCACGTGGTCGCGTTCGCGCTCGCGGGGGTCGCGATCGTGCTCCTGATGCTCTCCCGCGCCCGGTCAGCTCGGTGGAATGCCGGCTTGCTCATTCCCGCGCTTTCTTTTCTCCCGGCCGGCTTGTGGGCGGCAGCGCTCATCGCGACGCACAAGAGGATTCGCTCCGCAGCCGTTCCGGACTGGGACCCCCGAGCGCTTTTTCGGCGAATCGCGGACCTGGTTTCCTATCGGCAGGAGGAGCTCCTCGTTTTTCGCGGCCTGGCCCTCTGCATCGGCGGATTGGTCATCGCCCTCCTCGTGCGCAAGGTCCGGGAGAGGCGTTGGTCGCCCTGGGACGGATTCCTGGCGGTCTGGCTGGTCTACGCGCTGTTGGCGATCAAGTCTCCCGCGGGGATGGGCGGCATGTGGCTGCTGCCCCAACGGTTCACGCTGATGGCCTTCCTCGCCGCGATCCTCTGGCTGGGCGCCCAACGATTGGGCCGCAAAGGGGACATCGTCGCAACGGGCGGGGGAATTGTCCTCGCGATTCTGTTGCTGGGAATTCACTGCCAAACCTATGCCCGCCTGGACGATCTCCTGGACGAGTACGATTCCGCGATCGGTGTGATCCCGGACGGAGCCACCGTGCTCCCTCTCAATTTCGCCGTCCGCGATCCTTTCTGCGGCGCGACCGGCGTCACGGGTCCCGTCGCGCCCTTCCTCCACGCCGCCGCGCGGATCGGATGGAGGCGGGACATCGTGGACCTGACCAACTACGAGGCGCACCTGCATCTGTTTCCGCTGTGGTTCCGCGCATCCCGCGATCCCTGGCTGCACGTCGGCGACGTGGAGTCGCTTCCGACGCACCTCGATCTATCGTCCGAGCGTTTCGGGGTGATCGATTACGTGCTGGTCTGGGGAATGAAGAACACGGACATCCCGGACCGCGACGACTTGCAGGAGATCGTGGCACAGCTGGAGCGCGGCTACTCGCTGATCCATCGCTCTCCGCAACGCGGACTACTCCGCGTCTACCGCCGCCGGACGACCGCCGCCGAAGGCGCGCCTTCTAGAACCCCAGCTTGACCCCGAATCGCACGGAGGTCGGCGACGTGCGCGCGAGCGCCGTCCCGAAGTCGGCATTGCATCCGTTGGCATCGCTGCCCTTCGGACAGAACTGCGAGGGGTCGTCGAACTCGGAGATGTTGTACCGCTGGTCGACCACCACCGCGCGCTGGCGGTTCAGGATGTTGAAGACGTCGACCAGCATGGTCAGCGACACGGGGCCCATCTGGAGCGGATAGCCCAGGTGCAGATCGGCCTCGTAGTCCGCCGGCACCCGTCCCTCCGAGCCGCGAGGCAACAGGAAG
>JBDTXY010000001.1:0-41593 GCA_040005945.1 Acidobacteriota bacterium | reverse complement strand
CCAGAACTTCGTGATGAATTCGGATCGCGCGATCGGATCGGTGAGCCGCCGGAATTCGTCTCCCTCGTTGGGCGTGAGCAGGAAACGCGCGGGCCCCTCGTCCCAATTCTCGTCCACGGGCGGGTGGATGGCGGCGTCGGGGGTCTTGTATGCGCGGTAGGCGGTGCCGATGCCCGGGCCCTTGGGCTCCTCCGGTTGCGGCCGCGCGACGGACTTCTGCACGGCCTCGAAGGATGAGATCACCCTCTTGGGATACATCGCCGGGTCCAGCCGCGCGTTGGGAGTCGCCTCGAGATAAACCGCGAAGAGC
This sequence comes from Acidobacteriota bacterium, assembly GCA_040005945.1. Taxonomy (GTDB): domain Bacteria; phylum Acidobacteriota; class Thermoanaerobaculia; order UBA5066; family Gp7-AA6; genus DAHUXD01. Next base: position 41,283 of record JBDTXY010000001.1, on the reverse strand, counting down.
TGGCGGGCTTCCTCGTCCTTCCCCAGCGCCGCGTGGCAGACGCCCTTGTAGAAGGCCAGAGAGGGTCGCAACGCCTCCCGGTCTCTCTCCAGGCCGGCTTGCTGGCTGGCGGCCTCGATCTCGTGAAGCGTCGCCAGCGCCGCGTCGTAGGAGCCGAGCTTGACTTGTTCCTTGGCTTTTCGGAAGAGATCGGGAAGCGCCAGCGCGTTCGGAGTCGCGGAGAGGGGCACCCAGGAGAGGAGGACGAGCAGGAGGGAAACGCTCAGCAGACGGCGCATGAGATACCTCCAGGGAAACTCAAATACTACCCCTGATCGGAGGGCCGCGTCAGGGTCCTCCTGCCTTCGAGAAAAGAAAAGGGGGAGGCCGAAGCCTCCCCCGAGAGAAAAGCGGTTGAGCGCTGTTTCTTAGAAGCTGATGCGCGCACCGAACTTGAGCTGACGGGGGGCCCGACGGGTGACGGCCTTGTCGAAGCTGCCGTAAAACTCGTCCGGGGAGCCCGGGATGTCCTGGCTGAACTCGTTGTCGACCGCCAGGACCGTCTGCCTGTTGAGCAGGTTGAAGCCCTGAACGAACAGTGAGATGTCCACGGGAGCGATCTTGATCGTGTAGCCCAACGACGCGTTGATCTCGTAGTCAGCGGGAAGGCGCCCGAAGGAGCCGCGCTCCACCAGGAGAAGCTCCGTGCCGTACTGGCTGTTGAAGTATCCGACCTTGTCCTTCGGAGCGCCGGAGCGGACGAAGCCGGAGAAACCCATGGTCAAGCCGAAGGGAGCCGTGTAGGCCGCGTCGACGCGGACGGAGTGCGGCCGGTCGAGGTACAGCTTGCCGTCGGCGTTGATCAGGAAGGCCGCGTAGTCGAAGTCGGCGTTGATGCCAGGGTCGGTCTGTCCGAGGTTGGCCTGACGCGCCGATCCGTCGTAGTTGCCGCGCAGCCGAGACCAGATGTAGGACACCTGCGTCCAGAGGCTGCGGCCCACCTGCTTCTTGGCCACGAACTCTGCCGCGTAGTACTCCCGCTTGGCCTTGGGAACGGCCGAGTTGTAGACGCCGCCCGCGGGCAGCGGCTGCGAGATGGGGGTCAGCGCCTGGCTGTTGCAGCCCGAGTCCGGGGTGCCGCTGTTGTCGAACGGCTCTGAGTCGAAGCCCGAGCAGGCGTGGAAGTCGCCCGTCGCGAACGCGTCGTCGGAGCCCGGGTTGAAGATGACGCACGTGCTCTGATTGGCCTCGGGGAACGCGGCATCCACGTCGCAACGATCTTCGATCGTGCGGCCGTAGTGACGGTAGGTTCCCTTGACGCCGACCGCGAACGTGGGGTCGATGGCCTTGTCGAATCCGAGGGTGTACTCGTCCTGATAGATGCCCTTCAGGCTGGAAACGCAGGCGGGGTTGCCGTCCGCGCCGCAGCCCGGGGTGTAGCCCTGAACGGGCTCGGTGAACGCTCCGCCCTGGACGTTGGTCAGGCGGGGCGCCAGGGGATCCTGGAAGATCGCGTCGAAGGAGGGGTCGTAGTTCCAAACCGTGGCCGTCGTCTGGGCGCCGTAGGCGCGGACGTTCAAATCCGTCGGCATCGCGAAGTAGAAGCGTCCGGCCGACGCCGAGAGCTTGCTCGATCCGTCCCCGGCGATGTCGTAGGCGATACCGATGCGGGGCTGCCACTCATTCTTGAGCTTGATGACGCTGGCTCCGGTGTAGTCCTTGATGTTCTCCAGGTCCCAGCGGACGCCCAGCTGAACGGTCAGGGCGGGCATCACCGTCCACTTGTCCTGGACGAAAGCGCTGTAGCGAACGCTCTTGGGGTTGGCGACGTTGCCGGCCGGCAGGTAGGAGCTCGCCGGATCGAGTGAGCTGCCGGTGTAGAAGTCATGGCCGTAGTAGATGTTGCCCGGCGTTCCGGGGGTGCAGAGCAGGCGCCCTGGATCCTCCGGATCCGCGTCCGGGCAGTTCTGGATCTGCAGGCGCGAGCCGCCCGTGTAGAACGAGGTCGTAAACGTCGTGTTGTTCTCGTAGTCTCCGCCCACCTTGATCTCGTGGTTCGCGGCGTAGACCGTGCCCGTCAACTGATAGGCGTCGCGGGTGGACTTGTTGAAGTTCGTGGGTCCGAAGATCGAGCCGAATCCATTGGAGACCACCAACGAGCCCGAGGTGTAGTCTCGGATCTGGGGTGCGTCGGATCCCGGCCCGGGATTGAGCTGATACCGATCGCCGTGGCGCGCATACCGCGCCGTGACCAACGCGGAGCTGCCGAACAGCTGAGTCAAGGCACCCGAGTAGTCGGTCGCGCCGAGATCCCGAGTGGCGTTCTTGATGACGGGATTGGTCGATGAGAGATTGGCCAGGTTCCCGGAGCGCTTCTCCGGATCGCCGAAGACGGTTCCCACGATCGTGGTTCCCTGTCCCAGGCGGAAGGTCAACTTTCCGGAGTAGATGTTGCCGGTCGAGTCGAATTGTTGATCGACTCCCGCGACCAGGGGGCCATAAATGGGCTCGGCCCCCGGGCTCAGGATCTGACTGTTGTTGTAGGTGACCCGGTTGTACGCCCCGAAGAACCAGACGTGGTCCTTGACGAAGAAGCCGCCCAGGTCGGCGCCATAGTCCTGGCGATTCTGCTGGCTGCGGTCGACGACGTATTCCGCGTCGGTTCCGGAGTTGGTGAAGTTGGTTTCATCGGCGTTGAAGACGACGTCCGAGAAACCCTTGTAGTCGGCGGTCAAACCCTTGGTGTCGAAATAGCCGAACGCGTCGCCATGGAAGTCGTTGCCTCCCGACTTGGTGACGACGTTGATGACGCCGCCCGTGGAACGGCCGTACTCGGGCTCGTAGCCGCTGGACTTGACCTGGACTTCCTCGATGAACTCCTGCGAGAGCGCCTTGCCCTGGAATCCCTTGATGACGTTCGTCGTGTTGACGCCGTCCACCAGGTAGGAGTTCTCAACCGAAGTCGCGCCGTAGATCGTGAAGCCGCCGCCGGTCGGGTTGGAGCTTCCACCGCGGCCTTGCGTCTCCGCCTGATCCGTGGCCACGCCGGGCTGGATCGCCACGACGCTGGAGTAGTTGCGGCCCACCGGAAGCTTCTGGGCGATTTCCTGGCGGATGTTGGTGCCCGATTCCGCCGAGGTCGAGTCGACGACGGGAGCCTCTCCCGTGACGACCAGCTCTTCCTTGGCCGAAACCTGGAGCTGCATCTGCACGACGATCGCGGAATCCAACTTCACGGTCGCGGTCCGCTCGACCGTCGTGAAGCCCGACAGGTTGCCGCGGACCTTGTAGACGCCCGGCGGCAGCGAGATGAACCGGAAGACCCCGTCGTTCCCCGTCACGCTGACGCGCGTCCCCTGCAAGGAGGGACTCGACGCCTCGACGGTGACTCCAGGTAGTGGGCGACCATCGGTCCCATTCACCGTCCCCTGGATCTCGCCGGTGGTCTGTCCGAAGACAACCGGAGCGACCAGGAGCAGGCAGACCGATAGCGCCAGGCTAAATCGGAAAGCTGACCTCATCCCTTCCTCCTTATTGGTAACCAGTTCAAAAGTTTTGTGAGTTTCCTCACGTCGACCTGAAACATAGAGCAATGTCACTGCCAAGATTTCCCGACGAATTCCCGAACTCTAACTAATTGGTATGCAATAGGAAAGCGGAAAAAAAGGGACGAATGCCGAATTTAAAAGTACCAGCGGGTTGGATGGAAGTCCGGATTTTTGGATAACCGGCCGGTCAGTCAAGGGAGCCTCGGCCTCTGCTGAGCCGCGACCCGGGTCAGGCGGGCTCGGACCGAATCACCGCCAGAAGCGACCCGCCGTCGACGGCCTTTCCGGCCTCGACACAGATCCGAGCGACGGTTCCGCTCCGGGAAGTGCGGATCTCGTTCTGCATCTTCATCGCCTCCAGCACCAGAATCAGAGCGCCGGAGGCGACCCGGTTCCCTTCCGCAACGTGAACCTCGACGACCCGCCCGGGCATCAACGCTCGGATCTCTTCCTCGGCGGGGCCACCCACCCCGGCCTCAATCGCGTGCGCGATCCGGTCCCGGAGCGGCTCGGCCAGCGAGATCTTGTCGCGCGAGTTGCCGGTCACGACCTCCGCCACCCCATCGGGCCCCGGGAGCACCCGGCCGCAAATCTGTCGCCCGTCGTCCAAGAGGAGTGACAGGCGGCCGTCCCCGAGCCGCGCGACAGCCGCGCCTTCGCTCTTGCCCCCGCGGGTCAGAACGCGACGCGATCCCTCCAGCGAGATCGCGATCTCTTCGGGATCGGCCGAGCCACGGTGAATGAACGTGAAACGTCGCATCAGCTCCGGAGCAGCTCGCGCCGCGCCGCGTGTCTCCAGGACGAGGAGGCTTGCGCCGAGGATTCCGCGGGTCCCGCGCCCGGCTCCTGCGCCAGGCCGACCGCGGCCAGCCAAATCACGGACGCCGCGGGAGCGGGCGCACCCAGCAGACCCTCGGACAAACGACGGTCCAGCCACTGGACGTCGCAATCCCCGCGCACGAAGTCCGGGTCGGCGCAGAGCGCGCGAAACAAAGGCAGCGTGGTATCCACACCGGCGATCTCGTACTCCGAGAGCGCGCGGGACAGCCGCGCCATCGCCGCCGCGCGATCCTGGCCGTGCACCACGAGCTTTCCCAGCATCGGGTCGTAGTCGATCGGCACCACCGATCCCGCCTCGACACCCATGTCGTTCCGGATCCCCGGCCCCTGAGGCAGGCGCAGAGCCGCGATGCGGCCGGGCGAGGGTGAAAAGCCGCGGCGCGCGTCCTCGGCGTAGATGCGGCATTCGATGGCGTGGCCGCGGGGCCGCAGATTTTCCGCTGCGAACGGCAGCTTCTCCCCGAGCGCGATCCGGATCATGGCCGCGGCCAGGTCGACCCCCCAGACCTCTTCCGTGACCGGATGCTCCACCTGGAGGCGCGTGTTCATCTCCAGAAAGTAGAATGACCCATCCGGCGCCAACAGGAATTCGACGGTGCCGCAGGATGTGTATTGGACCGCCTTCGCCGCCGCGATCGCCGTGGCGCCGCGGCGATCCCGCAGCGCGGGACCCACAGCCGGCGACGGGGACTCCTCGAGCACTTTCTGGTGGCGCCGCTGAATGCTGCATTCCCGTTCCCCCACGGCGACGACGCCGTCCCGAGGGTGCCCGACGATCTGCACCTCGACGTGGCGCGGCCGCTCGATGAGCTTTTCGGCGTACACGGAGGCATCGCCAAAGGACGACTGGGCTTCGGCCGCAACGCGCGTAAAGGCGGCCTCCAGATCGGACGCGGCGTCCACCCGGCGCATCCCCTTCCCCCCGCCGCCCGCCGAGGCCTTGAGCAGGATGGGATAACCCGCCTTCGCCGCGAACGCCTTCAATTCCGCCGCGCTGCCGGCCGGGCGGAGCATCCCCGGCACCACGGGCACCCCGGCCTTTTCCATCAGCTGCCGGCTGCCGGTCTTGGACCCCATGGCTTCGATCGCCTGGGGCGTCGGCCCCACGAACACCAGCCCCGCCTCCCCGCAGGACCGCGCGAAGGACGCGTTCTCGGCCAGGAAGCCGTAGCCCGGATGCACCAGCCGGGCCCCCGTCTTGCGCGCCGCCGCGAGAATTCCGGGAATGGAAAGGTAGCTCTCGCGCGCGGGAGCGGGTCCTAGTCGAACGGCATGATCCGCCATCGTCACGTGCGGCGACTCGCGGTCCGCGTCCGAAAAGACCGCGACCGTCTCGATCCCCAGATCGCGGCACGCGCGAAAGATCCGGACTGCGATTTCGCCGCGGTTCGCTACGAGAAGGCGCATGGCCGTGAAACGTCAAACGTAAAACGTGAAACGGACATCACGTCGCGCGAGTGTCTGAATGCCGGATTAGACCGTTCAACATTGAGAAGATTCGATTGAGCGTTCCGTCATGAGCCAAATAGGCTTCATCGGCCAGCAAGCCGGTGGCGTGGGCAATGTCCAGCAAGAGCCGGAGTTCGGTCGATGAGCCGCGGGCAGTGAGCAGAAAACGGGTGAATTCTTTCTTTGACCGCCTCGCCGCTCCCTCAGAAATGTTGGCAGGAATCGAAATTGCTGATCGACGGATCTGCGATACCAGGCCGAACTTCTCTTCCGATGGAAGCCTTGCGGTCTCCCGGTAAAGGTCAATCACGAGCTGTCGGGAGATCTTAAAGACATCCAACTTTTCGTGCCCGAACGATCGGATTGTTCTCAAATCGTTTGACGTTTTACGTTTCACGTTTAACGACTGGGTGCTTTCCGGCTAGAGGGGAATGTTCCCGTGCTTCTTCTTCGGCAACGCGACTCTCTTGCCCTCCAGCGCACGGAACGCGGCGATCAAACGGGCGCGGGTCTCGGAAGGCTCGATGATGTCGTCCACGTATCCCCGCCGGGCCGCGATGTACGGGTTCGCGAAATTGGAGGCGTACTCGGCGACCTTGGCGGCGCGGGCTTCGGGAGGCGCGTCGGGAGGCAGCTCCCGCCGATACAGGATGTTGACCGCTCCTTCCGGCCCCATCACGGCGATCTCGGCCGTGGGGAAGGCGAAGTTGAAGTCGGTCGCGAGGTCCTTGGAGAGCATGACGCAGTACGCGCCGCCGTACGCCTTGCGCGTGATGACCGAAACTTTCGGGACCGTGGCCTCCGCGAAGGCGTAGAGCAGCTTGGCCCCGTGGCGGATGATCCCGCCGTACTCCTGCTGGGTTCCCGGCAGGAAGCCGGGGACGTCTTCGAACACGAGCAAGGGAATCTGGAACGCGTCGCAGAAGCGCACGAAGCGCGCGCCCTTGACGGAGGCGTCGATGTCCAGCACGCCCGCCAGGTACATGGGCTGATTGGCGACCACGCCCACCACCCGTCCGGCCAGGCGGATGAATCCGACCAGAATGTTGCGCGCGAACCCGGCGTGGACTTCGAAGAACACGCCCTCGTCCGCCACGCGCCGCACCAGATCGGCCATGTCGTAGGGCCGATCGGGCTCCTCGGGGATGAATCCGTTCAAATCGGAGGCGCCGGAGAGCGGCTCCCGCGACTCCCGGTGCGGAGGGGAATCCAGATTGTTGGCGGGCAAGAACGAGAGCAGCTCCCGGATGCCCAGCAGAACCGCCGCGTCGTTGGCGCGCACGAAGTGGGCCACGCCGGACACGCTGGAATGCGTCCGGGCCCCTCCGAGGTCCTCCTTGGTTACCTCCTCGTGCGTGACCGTGCGGATCACGTCGGGACCCGTGACGAAGAGATAGGACGTCTTTTCCGTCATGAAAACGAAGTCGGTGATCGCCGGCGAGTAGACGGCGCCGCCGGCGCAGGGTCCCAGGATCGCCGAGATCTGGGGCACCACGCCGGAGGCTCGCGTATTGCGGAGAAAGACCTTCGAGTACCCGGCCAGCGAGACCACGCCCTCCTGGATGCGCGCCCCGCCCGAATCGTTCAAGCCGATGATCGGAGCGCCGTTCTGCACCGCCAGATCCATGACCTTGCAAATCTTGTCGGCGTTGGACTCGGACAGGGAGCCGCCGAAGACGGTGAAGTCCTGGGCGAACACGTAGACCGGGCGTCCCTCGATCGTGCCGGGGCCGCAGACCACGCCATCGCCCGGGATCGCCGATTTCTCCATGCCGAAGTCGCGGCACCGGTGCACCACGAAGGGGTCCAGCTCGAAGAACGATCCCGGGTCCAGCAGCAGCTCGACGCGTTCGTGCGCCGTGAGCTTGCCCTCGCGATGCTGGCGCTCGACCCGCTCCCGCCCGCCTCCCTCCAGCCGGGTTTCCCGCAGGGCCTCGAGGTCGGCGATCCGTTTTTCGAGAGTCATAGCGGAGGGTGTCAGGTGACGGGTGGCAGGTGACCGGGACCAGGAGCGTCACCTGTCACCTTCCACCTGTCACCTTTCACAGGACGATCCCTCGCTGCTCCGCGAGCTTGCGGCGGATCCGGCGGAAGAGCTCGTGACCGTCCACGCGGCCGGCGGCGATCTCCTGGCGGGCTCCCTCCATCATGCGGCGAGCCTCTTCGTCCAGGGTGCGCTCTTTCTCGGACTCGGCCTCCAGGGCGGCGAGCACCGTGGCGCGCAGCGCTCCCGGACTCTTCTCGGCGAAGAGCTTTCGGGAGGCCAGGCCCCGGGCCGTCTTTCCGGCCACAAAATCCTTCTTCGTATCGGCCAGACCCATGATCGCCCGGGATGTTATTACACTGCACGGGCGTGCACTGGGATGAATCCGAAATCGCCCGCTGGCTCGAGCCGCTCGCGACGCGTCCGGGCGAGCTGGCCGAAGTCTTCGGCGAGAGTCTGCGGGAGACGACGCTGGAATGGCGCGACGGCGAGATCTGCGACCTGGCCGTCCGGCGCGAAGAAGGCGCGAGCGCCCGGTGGCGAGCCGGATCGCAGGAGCAGCTCGTCCACGTTCCAGGAACCGACGAGGCTTCGGTTCGCGAAGCCGTGCGCGCCTTGCGGTCGGCGGCCGGGCGCGCCTCGCTTCCGATCCGGACGTCCCGCGACGCGCCCCTTCCGGACGAGGAGCCCGGCACCGAGACGGCCCGCTGGATCCGCCGCCTGATCGGGATCTTCGCGCGCCACGCGCCCCGCCACAGTTTCCGGTTCCGCATCCGGACCACGGAACGCCGCGTGGTGTCGCCCGGACGGCCCGCCTCCACGGCGATGCGCCGCGTGGTGTCCCTGGAGGGCCGGTTCACCGCCGCGTCGCGCCTGGGCGACGAGCAGCGGCCCTTCGCGTTTCACGCCCCCGACTCCGAGGCGACGGCCGATGAGTTGAAGGCCGTCCTCTCGGCGGCGGCCGCGCCGCGCGATCGGCCCGTCCCCGTGCCCGACGGGGAGGCCGACGTCGTGCTGGCGGAGGGATGCGCCGCGGTGCTGTTCCACGAGATCCTCTCCCACGCGCTGGAGGCCGGCGCGGACGGCTCGCCCCTGGCGACTCTGCCCCAGGCGCGCGTGGCCGTGGCGGAGCTCGACGTCGCCGACGACGCCGGCCGGCTGGACTTGTTCGGCGGATACGAGCGCGACGACGAAGGCACCGCGCCGCGGGCGGTTCGCCTGCTGCAGAGCGGGACCGTCGGCGCACGCCTGACGGATCGCGCGCACGCGGGGACCGCGGGCTCGACCGGCCACGGCCGCCGATCCGGAGCGCCCGAGGCCCCGCTGCCGCGAGGATCCAACGTGGTGGTGGGCGCGGGCGGCGCGACGCGGGAAGAGATGGCGCGCCGGCTGCAGAACGGAATCTGGATCGACCAATTTCGGGGAGGCTCGGCGGACCTGGCGGGCGGCACGTTTCGCCTTCACTTTCCTCGGGCGCGCCGGCTCCGCCGGGGCGTGCTCTCCGACGAGCTGGGTCCGGGCATGATCGCGGGCGAGGTGATCGCGACGCTCCGCAACATCGAGCCCGTGATCGGACGGCAGGTCCGCGCGTGCCGCGCCCTGGGGTGGTGCGCCCGGGAAGGCCAGGTCGTGCCGGTGCAAGGAGAGGCTCCCGACGTGTTGATCCGCCGCGTGGCGGTCCGGTCGGCCTTGTGACTCCCGAGGATCTGCAGCGTGAGCTGCAGCGCCGGGCCCCCGGCGCCTGGGAGCTCTACCAAAAGACCGCGGAGTCCCGTGAGATCGACGCCTCGAGCGCATTGCGCCGCCGGTCGTGGCGCCGAGAAGAAGGCTGGGCCGCGCGGTGGTCCGAGGGCGGCAGCCTGCGTTTCGCCGCCGCATGCCATCCCGGCGATTTGTTCCGAGCGCTCCCGGAGGCCCTGCGCATTCCAGCCGCAACCGAAGAGCCTCCGGATTGGCCTCGCGCGAGGGCGGAGGCTCCCCCGCCGCTTCCCCTCGAGGAGCCCTCGGATCTCTTCGACGCGCTCGCGCCGACGCTCGCGTCGACGTCCCGCGCCGAAGCGGAGCTCTGCGCCTTGTCCTTGCGGCACGGCCGCGTCGAAGAGCGGATCTGGAACGGCGCGGGGCTCGACGTGGCGCAGTCGCAACATTTCCGGGACGGGGTCGCGGTGGCCATGGCGCGCCGCGGCGCCCGGGGCCACGAGTCCCGGATTCCCTTCCGGTGGCACGGGGCTGCCGAGATCGATGCGCTCGCGCGGCGCCTCTCGGACGCGACGACGCTGCCCCTATCCGATCGCCCCGCTCCGTTTGCCAGCGGCCAGTGGCTGCTGGACCCCGGGGTATCCGCGGCGCTGCTGGCGGCGCTGGCTCCGATTTTCAGCAACCGGCGCCCCCCGCGGTGGCTCTCCCGAGGCCCCTTCACCTCTCCCGCGATCACGATCGCCGACGATGCGTCCCCGGACGCCCCGTTCGACGGGGAAGGGGTGGCCACGCGCCGGATCGTTCTCGTGCAGGACGGCGCACTGGCAGAGCGGCTGGAAGATCTGCGCTCGGCCAAGCGCTCGGGCCTTCGCGCGACCGGCCACGGTGTGCGTTCGTCGTTTCGCGCCTCGCCCCGGGTCCGGCCGCGGCGCCTGTTTCTGGAGTCGCGCCAACCCATCCCTCCCGCCGAGATGCTGGCCGCGGTCAAGCGCGGGCTCTTCGCCGCCGCCCTGACCGCGCCGGTTCGCGTCGACCTGGAGAGCGACCGCTTCGAGATCGAGTTCACCGGCGTCTCGGTGGCCGCGGGCCGCGCGCAAGCGCCCGTGGGCGGAGCGCGAGCCGCCGGCCGCCTCTCCGAGCTGTTGCGCCGGGTGACGGCCGTCTCGGACGACCGCCATTTCTTCCCGTTGCCGTTCCTGTCCGGATCGCCCACGCTCTTGGTCGAGCGCGCAAGTTTTGATTAGGAGTTATCAGTTTTCAGTGATCAGTCTTCAGTTTTGAAACTGAGAACTGTGAACTGAAGACTGTGAACTCTTCCTACGACGGCTCATCCTCCACCGGCTCGGGGGCAGGCGGCTCGGGGACATTCTCGGGCGGCGGCTCCGGCTCCGGCCGCGGGGAGATCTCCGGCGGGGGAGGCTGAGGAGGCAGCGAGGTGCCCGGAGGCGCCGCGATCATCGGCGTGCCGCCGCGGGGAGACGGCGTCGGCCGGCGGAGACCCGCGGGTGCTCGCACACGCCCGGTCAGAGGGTCCGTATCGGTCGGCATCGGGCGCGCCGCGGCGGCCGGGCGCTTGCCGGTCGCTGACGGAGCCGTGGTTTCCACGCCCCCCGCCACTCCGGCCGCGTTGGCGGTGCCGATCTGCCGGGGCTCCACGTGGGATTCGGTCTCATCCTGGTCGGAGGCCTCGCGCGAGGTCAGGGCGCGATCCACGGGCATGGCTCGAAAGCGGCTTTCCTCCACGTACACCGACTCTTTGACCATCGACGCCGCCGCGACGTCGCGCGCGTAGTTGGCCAGCGAAGCCTGATAGAGCAGCTCGGAGTCGATGACCAAGGGATTCCGGTGCGCGTCGCGCATCGAGGGGTCGATCTGCATCGCCTGAGCGTACTCGCGGACCGCGTCACCACCGCGCCCGGTGCGCTCGTAGAGGCGGCCCAGCCGGAAATGCGACTGCGGGAATCCGCGCTTGCGGTCGATCGAACGCTCGTACGCGCGGATCGCCTGGGATTCCTTCCCCTCGGTCTCGCGCAGCAGGCCCAGATTGTAGAGGGAGATGAAGTTGGTCTTGTCCAGCTTTGCCGCGATCTCGTATTGCTCGGCGGCCTGGTGTGGAAACCGCCGCTCGGCCAGGAGGTTGCCGAAATCGTTGCGCAAGGATGCGTCCGACGGCGACGCGCTGACGCGTCCCTCCTGCTCGAGGATGCGGTCGTCCAACCGATTTCCGGGCACCAGATACTTTCGGTAAAAGGGCTCCGCCGGCTTCGACGCGGCGCCGGGCTCCGATCCCAGGGCCCCCGCCGCCGCCAACGCCAGCACCAGGCCCCACGCCTGAGATTTCATCCCGTCCCCCGTGGTTTCTTTTTCGCGATCAGCCGAACGCGCCCGTCGCGCTCGGCAACGTCGAAGACAATCTCACCGCCCCCCAGGCGCTCGCCGGCCTTTCGCCGTTCCCTCTCGAGACCCTCCAGGAAGCCCGACAGACGATACCCGCTCACGTCCTCCCCTCTGGCTTTCTTGGCCGCCAGATACCGCTCGAAGAGGTCCCGCTCGGACCCTCCCGGTACGGCGCGGTGCTCTTCTTGTACGGAGGCCGGGGGGGGCGTGTTGGGGGCCGCGGGAGTGGAGGGACCGGTCTCGCCGAAGTGGCCATAGAGACCCGGACGGCGCCCGGCCTCCTTTTCGCCCTGGAGGCGGTCCCAACGCTCGGTCAGGATCGCGTAGCGCCCCTGAAGGGTGGTGAGTCGGAAGCGCTCCGCGGCGGGCATGGAATCCAGGGCGTTCAACTGGCGAAACATTTCCTGGACCTTCTTTCGGCTCTGTTGAGGGGGCTTGACGACGGTGGTGCCGTACAAAAAGGCGTCGTACTCCGCGTTCAAGCGCCGGAGGGCCTCCTCCAGCACGCGCAACTCGCGGTCCCAGGCCGGGATGTTCACGCCGCGCCCCCGGGCAGGGCCACGGCCGCGCTCGCACCGGCGGGTCGATTCGGCATCACGCTCCCCTATAGTAAAGGAACCGTGACTGCCCCGACGGCCCCGATGCCCCATCCGCCGTCCATGGATGCCCTGCTCCACGAGCCCTCCGCGGCTCCGCTTCTGGAGCGTTTCGGCCGCGAAGTCCTCAAGGATGCGCTGCGGCGCGCCATGGCCAGCGGGCACACGCAGCCGGAGGCTCTGCTGGACAACGCCCGCGAGGCTCTCACCCGCCGTTTCGCGGCGACCCTGGTGCGGGTCGTCAACGCCACGGGGGTGTTGCTCCACACCAACCTCGGCCGGGCGCCCCTGTCGGATGCCGCGCGCGCGGCCCTGGAAGAGGCGGCCGCCGGCTACAGCTCGCTCGAGTTCGATGCGGCCCGCGGCGAGCGCGGGCGCAGGCAGGATCATGTGCGGCCGCTGGCCTGCGACCTCTTCGGTTGCGAGGATGCGCTGGCCGTCAACAACAACGCGTCGGCGATCCTGCTGGCCCTGGCGGCGCTGGCGCGCGGTCGCAGCGTGCTGGTTTCGAGGGGGGAGCTCGTCGCGATCGGGGGCTCGTTCCAGATTCCCGAGATTCTCGAGGCGTCGGGCGCCCGTCTGCGCGAGGTCGGAACGACCAACCGGACGACGGCCGACGATTACCGGCGCGCCTTCTCCCCCGACGTCGCGCTCATCCTCTCCGTGCACCCCTCCAACTACGAGATCCGGGGATACGTGCGGCGCCCCTCGGGCGCGGAGCTGCGCGCGCTGGCGCAGGAAGCCGGTGTGCCGTGGATCCATGACCAGGGCACGGGCTGCGTCGTGCCGCTGGAGGAATTCGGCGTCGCGGATGAGCCCACCGTGGCCCAATGCCTGGCGGCGGGCGCCGATCTGGTCACGTTTTCCGCGGACAAGCTCTTCTCGGGACCCCAGGCGGGATTTCTGGTCGGACGAAAGGACCTGCTGTCTCGCGCTGCGTCGCATCCGGTGGCCCGCGCGGTGCGGCCCGACAAACTCACGCTGGCGGCCCTCGCCGCGACGCTCAAGGCCTGGAAGACCGGCTCCTGGCGAACCTTCCCGATCTATCGCGCCGCCGCCGCGTCGATCGAGGAGCTGGAATCGCGAGGCCGCCGCATCCTGGACATGGCGGGGCCTGCGGACCCGGTTCCGATCGCGAGTCTGGTGGCGTCACTGGCGGCCTTCGGCGGCGGGACGAGTCCCGAAAAGCTTTTCCCGTCCCGGGCCCTGGCGATCGACGGTCGGGCGCAATCGGCCGAGGCGCTGGCCGCGCGGTTGCGCGGCGGAACTCCTCCGATCGTCTCTCGGGTCGAGAAGGATCAGGTCCTGCTGGACCTGCGTTCGATTGCGCCCGACGAAGACGGTTTCATCGCCTCCGCGCTGCGAGCGCTGTCCCCGAAAGGCCAATAGGTTTCGATGAGCAAGCGCCGATGGTGGAAGCCGCTGGGACCGCTGGCGCTGATCGCGATCGTGGCGTGGCCCGCGGTCGGGTGCGGGAACGCCGAGACCCGATCCTCCCCCGAAAAGCGGCAGAGCCCGCTTCCCCGCCCGACGCCCGCGCGCCGGCCCGGCGTCACCCCGATCCCGAGACTCCCGGAGTGAGCGCGCCGCCAGGTGCGATAATCGAGCCATGGTGAGACGATTGCTTCGCGGGCTTTGGCCTCTCGGGATCGTGCTCGTCGTTTTCGCGGGGCGCGTCTCCGGTTGCCGGGGCAAGGAAGAAACGGGCCCCGCCGCCGCCTCCCGCTCTCGCTCCGCCACGGCAACCTATCAGAAGCGCGCGAAGGCCGGACACCGAGGCCCGACCCCGACGATGATCCCGCCGCCCCCGGGCGTCACGGTCATTCCGAACACCGGGGAATAGCCGGAGACTCAGAGCTCTTCGAGACCGTGCTCCCGGAGCTTGGCCTCGAAACGTCGAGCCGAGATTCCGGCCGCCTGCGCCGCGGCGGTCCGATCGCCGCGGGCTTTCTCCAGCGCCCGGAGCAGCCACACCCGCTCGGCCGCGAGGCCGGCGCGATCCCTGGCCTGCTCGAGCGTCTCCTCTCGCACGGCCTCCACGGACGCGGGCTCGGGGCCCAGGCGCAGGTGCCTTTCGCTGATGCCGTCTTCGTCGCAGAGGATGATGGCCCGCTCGAGGCAGTTGCGGAGCTCGCGAACGTTGCCCGGCCAATCGTAGGCGCGCAGGCGTTCCCGCGCCGCGGGGTTCAAGCGCACGACGCGTTTTCCCAGCTCCTGGGGAAGATGCGTCAGGTACCAGTCGATGAGCGGGTCGATGTCCTCGGGCCGCTCGCGCAGCGCCGGGATCCGAATCGGAAAGACGTGGACGCGGTAATAGAGGTCCTCGCGGAACCCTCCCTGAGCCACCAGCTTCTCGAGCGGCCGATTCGACGCGGCGATGATCCGGACATCGACTTGGATCGCGGTCGTGCCGCCCACCCGATGAAAGGACCGCTCCTGCAGGACGCGCAGGAGCTTGCCCTGCGTGGCGGGCGAGAGCTCGCCGATCTCGTCGAGAAACACGGTTCCCGCGTCGCCCAGCTCGAATTTTCCCAGGCGCCGGCCGGCGGCTCCCGTGAAGGACCCCCGTTCGTGGCCGAAGAGCTCGCTCTCCAGCAGCGTCTCCGGAATCGCCGCGCAGTTGATCGCGATGAAGGCATTGTCCCGGCGCGCCGACAGCGCGTGAATCGCCCGCGCGAAGAGCTCCTTGCCGGTTCCGCTCTCGCCCTCGAGCAGCACCGTGGCATCCGTGGCCGCGACGCGCTCGGTCTCGGCGCGCACGGCCCGAATGGCGGCCGACTCCCCCACGATCGGCGGCAGCGAGCGCGACTGCGCCTCGGCGAAGAGCAGGGACTGCCGCGAGCGGGTGCGCCGTTCGATCGCGCGTTTGACCAGCAGGCGCAGCAGATCCGGATCGACCGGCTTGGTGATGAAGTCCTCGGCGCCGTGCTTCATCGCCTCGACGGCCGTTTCGATCGAGCCGAAGGCCGTCATCACGAGCACCGGCAGTGTCGCGTCCGCCGCGATCGCGGCATCCAGCACGGCGAGCCCATCGGCGCCGGGCAGCCGCCAGTCGGTCAGGACCAGGTCGTAGAGCTCGCCCCTGCGCAGCTGCTCGACGGCTTGCGATCCGGTGCTGGCGCACATCACGCTCAGGCCTTCGGCCTTCAACATTTCCTGGAGCATCGTGCGCAGGGAGTCCTTGTCTTCGACGATCAGGATTCTGGGCATGTCGCCTCAAGAGTAGCGGCTTCGGGTCAGATGCGGAAGGCGGGAATCGAAGCGGGACCGGCTCAATCCGCGGCCCACGCCCTCCCAAAGACGGCGCGGCCGCGGATCGAGCCGGAGGGTCTTACTCTTGCTCTTTCCAGTTCTGTTCCATCGTGCGCACGGTCCCCGGAGTCAGGTCCTGCCGCGTGGCGCCTTGAGAGAAGAACACCGTGTCCACGATCCCGCCCGCGGGATTGGTGGTCTGGGACGCGCTCGCGACTCCCGAGCCCAAGGTCTCCTGGAAGCCGCCGTAGGCTCCGCCCGGGTATCCGGGTTGGCCGGTCAAGTAGAAGAACCGGTACCGGTAGGAGCTTCCGCTGATTCCACAGGGCGTCGGAGAATCCGGCGTAAACGTCACCAGGCTCAGATATCCCAGCGTCGAGTAGACGGTGGAGGTGGACTTCTCGTTGGCCGACGCGAAGCTCAGGACGAAGCCGTTGATCGCGTTCACGCAAGTCGACAGGTCCGAGGGATCCGGACACGGCCCGGGTCCCACGCCCGGAGTCAGATCGCGCAGATTCTCCTGGAGCATCGTCTGCGTCGTCTGCCCGGTCTCGACCACATAGTAGAAGCCGTCCATGTTCGCGCCCAGCGGCTTGACCGCGGTCAAGTCCGACCGGTCGCCGGTTCCAAACGCCACCGCCATCGGCGGAGGCGCTCCGCCCGCGCCGCCCAGATAAACGATGCCGGGCTCGAAGAAGATCGGCAGCTTTCGCGTGCATGCGCCCGTGGTCACGCCGCAGCCATTGAACAGCAGGAACGGCTTGTAGCCCTGCAGGCGCCCCGCCACCAGCTCGCCCCGTTTGGGGGTCGTCGAGGCGTCGGGAGTCACGTCGAGACGCCACATGTGCCCGTTGACGTCGCCGACATAGACGACGTCCAGATAGCCGTCGTCGTCGTAGTCGGCGGCCGTGACGGGGGCCGGCACCGGCGCAAACTTGACCGTTGCGGTGAGCCCGGCCCCGTCGGCCGTGTCTCCCTGCGTCGCCTTGTAGAGGATCTTGCCGGTTTCCACGTCCACGATGTAGACCGTTCGCCCGTTGACGGGCGTGCCCACGTTGAGCTTGGCGTCCACGTCCTCGCCCGGAGAAAAGGCCGGATCGAAACCGCCGCCGAAGATCGCGACGTAGCGGTCCTCGTAGACGGGCCCGGCCCCCGTGATGACCCGGATGCGGCCGATCACCGGCCGCGACCACGTCTCGCCCATCGCCGGATTGCGGATGCCGCTGCCGCAGGAATCCGAGCAGGCCACGGTCCCGGCGTCGTTCAGCTCCCAGAGGATCTCGGGGTATCTGCGCGCGGTCCCCCCGACCTTGCAACTGGCCCCGGCCCCGTTCAAGCAGGCCGGAGAGGCGTCTTTGTTTCCCTTCATCGACCCGTCGGCCTTGAGATCATCGGGTTGGGTCACGTCCAGCGCGTAGTAGCTGGAGCCGCCTTGCCGCAATCCTCCGACGAGGACGGTGCGCCAGAGGCGGTCTGCCGGCGTCGGGGTTCCGCTGTG
Organism: Acidobacteriota bacterium; assembly: GCA_040005945.1. Classification (GTDB taxonomy): domain Bacteria; phylum Acidobacteriota; class Thermoanaerobaculia; order UBA5066; family Gp7-AA6; genus DAHUXD01. The sequence continues at coordinate 24,042 of JBDTXY010000001.1, read as the reverse complement.
GATGGGATCCACCAGGACGTCCGCCGCGGCCATGGAGCCGTCCACGAAATACTGCGGCACCGGCGGGAACGTCAGGAGGCTCGGGAACTTGTCCTTCATCACCGCCAGCGGAGCGTAGGCGAAGATCTCGCGGCCGGTTCCCAGATCGTGCAGTTTCGCCAGGGCCGGATCGCGGTCCCAGACCCCCGCATCGAACGCATGCAGGAATCCGTCGTTGGCGCCCGCAAAGAGGACGCGGCGGCGCAGCGCCTGCCGGTTGGCAAAATCCAGGTAGGGCTTTCCGACCGCGGCGCCCACGTTGGCCGACAGGTACTGGAAGTAGCGGGGCGGCTGCAGGAGCAGGGGCTCGGAATGAAAGATGTCGCCCAGTTTGTGCCCGTATCCCGGAGGCGAATTGCTGCCGTCGGTGCGCGTTTGGGGCGGATCGCCCGGAGCGGGAGCGTCGTCCTGGTAGTAGTACGAGTACATCTGCGCGTCGTCGGGACCGGGGCCGATGTTGCCGATCGTTCCCGGCTTGACGAGATTCAGGATCTCGTCCCGGGTGCCGCCGGCCTTGGTTCCGCCGCGCAGAAACTGCACCGTGCGAATGGCCAGCGTCGTGTCGTCCGGATTGCCCGGCGTCAGGCCCATGTCGGTCATCAGGTCGTTGAAGCAGGCGCCGTCGCAGACGCCCGGGGTATCCGGCATGAAATCGGCGCGCAGGAGGGGCACCCCCGCCGCGGCCCGCGCGAACACCATCTTGCGGCCGGGCCAGACGTTCTTGGCCGCCGGTGTGGCGCCGCTGGGCGCTTTCCCGCCGTCGAGATTGGTCGACGGGTCCGTGTACCCCAGGAGCCGCGCCGCGTTCCAGACGGGCATTCGTTGCACGGCGACGGGCCCATCCGGAAGGGTCTCGTTGGGATAGCTGGTCGTGCCCGGAATCGGAGTCGGCGTGGGTGTCGGCACCCCCGGAGTGGCCGTGGGAACGACGCCCGTGGGCGTGGGGGTGGGCGTCGCGGGAGCCGCGGTGACGACCGGGATCAATCCCTGGGGATCCAGTTTGTAGCTCTTCAGGGATCCGTTCCAGACCGACCAGCTCGAGAGGGACCCGTCGAGATTTTGATGACTGGGGATGACCGCGCCGATCTGCGCCGAGTCGTTGCCCTGCGCCGAGGAGAAGGCCGGCAGACTCGGTGACGCGAACACGTTGGCGCCGCGCTGGAAGTTCAAGATGCTGGCCAGATCCGCCCGCAGCTCATCGCCGCTGGTGGCGCCCAGGACCTTTCCCCCGCTCTTGTCGGCGATGCACTGAAAGCTGTCCAGATCCAGGTCCGTGCCCAATCCGATCATGTAGACCGGGATTCCTTTGAGGGGCACCATCGGATCGATCGCGTGGGCGGCCGCGCGCGCACCCGGCACGCTCTCGGGCAGCAGCACCTCACCCAGATCACCCCCGGGACCGCCTCCCGTCGGACCGCCCGAGCACAGGAGATCCTGCGAGCCGCACTCATCCAGCCCGTCCGTCAAGAACACGACGATGTATTTGCGGCAGTCGACCTTGTCGTCCCGAACCACGTCGCCCGGGAAAACGCTCTTCACGAAGTAGTTGTAGGCGTCGTGCAGCGCGCCCCCGATGGGCGTTCCCGGAGCGGTCACGACCACGTTTTTCGCGTCCTCCTTGAGCTGGTAGGCATTGGCCGTCGGCGCGGCTGAGTCGTAGGACACGATGGAAGAGGCGAAGCGCAAGAGTCTCTTGATGACCGGAGCGTTGTCGGTGTCCGTCGCGATGTAGTCGCGCTTGAAGGGAACCACCACCCAGTCGTCCGAGGACGGAGGCTTCGTGAGGGCGTCCGGGTACGCGTTGTATCCGCCGCCCGCGCACGAGACCTCGGGATTGGCCGGATCGCACGGTCTTGCGGAGAGGTATCGAGCCAGTCCGCCGCAGTCCTTCACGTACACGTCGCATTGCGTGCCGGCGAAGTAATCGTTCAGAGGGCAGGACGGCTCGGCGAACGCGTCGCTGGGATACTGCTGCTCGCCGCGGGAGCGATCCTTGTCGTAGATGGCCGCGAACATCCCCTGGTTGTGGCGGTCCGCCAACCCGTCGGTTTTTCCGTCGGCGTCTCCGTCTCCCGCCCGCGAGCCCCAGGGCGGGTTTCCGTTCTTCAGGTCGTCGGGGAGGTACTGTGGGGGCAGGTTGTAGAGGTCCCCGCGCGTGTACTTGATCGAGACCGTCCGCAGGTATTGCCCCTTCTGGGTCGGATCGGCCTGCGGGTCGTCGAATCCCCGCATCGCGGAGGGCAGGGGGATGAAGTTTGCCGGAGCGAACTCTCCCGGATCGATGGCGCCGTTTGCGTTGGCATCGACGACGGAGCAGGAACGTCCGGCGAGGTCGTACGGACAAGGCGCGCACTGCGGCGGCGGATAGCCTGCCGGGATGCCGGGACACGGCGGCGCCGGCTGGGGAGGCGGGGGAACCATGGCCAACATCCCGCGCACCGCCGGCGCCATCCACGAGGCGATCACCGGCAGCCGGCTTCCGACGGGCAACTGGCCTTCGGAACCCTTGGGCGTGGGTGTCGGCGTCGGAGGAATGGGAGTGGCGGTCTTCGTCGGTTTCTTGGTGGCGGTAGGCGGCGGCGGGCCGCCAGGGGTGATGGTCTGCGTGGGCGACTTCGTCTTGTTGGGAGTGAAGGTTGGCGGAGGCGGCGCCCACTCCTCGACATCCAGGATGAGGGAGGCGTCGGAATACTTGCCCGAAGAGACCTTGATCCGCAGCTCGGAGCCCGGCTTGGACGGGCTCCGATAGATGACCTGCCCCTCCCCGTGCGGTCCGAAGGCGCCCCTCCAGGTTCCCGGAGTCGGTTCCCCCGACGGCGGGCCCGTGGGAGCCGAGTACGGCGGACGCACGTCGGCGATCTCGAGGACGGGCTGCTCGCTTCCGTAGTTGCGCATGACCTTGTGGCCCATTTGCAGGAAGCGGCCGCTCTGGATGTCGGGATAGTCGTTGGACGCAAACGCGGAGCTGACCGGCGAGCCGTCGAGCAGCGAGTCCGCGAAATACATCCACTCGAGCCCACCGTTTTCCAGGTAGTCGCCCGCGACCTTGGCGCCGCCGATCGCGAGGCCCTGGTCGACGTAGTCGGGAGGCGTCCCGACGAACGTGTCCGCCGCGCCGAAGGTCTGGTTCGGATTCCGGTAGTAGGCGAACGCCCAGTTGACGCCGCTCGTGATCGACAGGGTCTGGCGAAGCACGCTCTTGGCCACCCCCAGCTTGGAGCCGCTGGTCCCTTCGGAGGTTCCCTGCGGATACAGGAAGTCGTCCATGTACGCCGGCAACCGGTACTTGGCCGCGAACTCGTCGTTCATCGAATGCGAGGAGTCCAGGATCAGGAGGACGTTGGTGTTGGCGCCCTGATTCGCCTGAAGGAGCTGCCGGTCGTCGGGACGTCCGGGCACGGCCGTGAGCAGGAGCAAGAGCGAGGAGACGGCTCCCCGAAATCGCGATCCGTGTTTGACTCCGCGAACGCTGGGTTGAATCCGCATCTTGGCCTCCGGGTTTCTAGTCCGGAAGGAGCGATTTCCGTGCCGCCACCGAAGATCGCTTCAAATAGCTGGAAATGAATCAGTTGCATCAATACAACCTCGAGGACCGAACCTGTCGACTTGCCATCCTGTTACTTCCAGTAACAGTGAAACTGGCCTGCGTGCCAGTACACAGACCTGACAAAACGGGCAGGTATTCGAGATTGCGGAGGCGCGGGATTTCCGCGGGGGGGCCTAGTGCTGGGGGGGCTTAGGCTGGTTCTCGGTACTGGCCGCGCCAGGGATGTAGCCGGACCCGTCCGCCTGCGGCGACATCGGAGCATTGGCCACGGGAGCCGGGTAAATGTTGCCTCGACCGTATGGAGTCGGCCGGACCTGGGGAGCCTCGGCGGCCGCTGCTGCCCTTGCAGCGGCGGCGGCGTTCGCTCTTGGCGTGGGGGCAGGTGTTGGGCGCGGTCCTTTCCAGGTGGGAGCGAAACGCAGAGAAGCCACGGTGCGGTCGCCCACCGCGAGGGGTACGGAGAATTCCACCGTTGCCGCGCTCTCCAGCTGGCCATTGGACAGCGAAGCGGGCTCCGCGGTGATCGCCTGGCCCTTCTCGTCGATCGCGGTAACGGTCATCTTGACATCGTCGGCCAGGTACTGCGTGGGATTGCGGAGCTGGCCCTTGACGTAGAGGGTCTGGCCTTGAAGGTCTTGCGTATATTGCGCGATCTCCACGCGTGCGGGTCCCCCGGGCTGCTCTTTCTTTCCCTGCGGGAGCGTTTCCGACAGATCCAACGGATGGGACACGTCTGCGTCGGTGATCTTGACGCGCGCCTTGGGCCCTTCGCGAACCGTGCGAACGGCCTCGGCCGGAGTCGAGGGCTGGGACGGCTCGGCCGGCGCAGGCTGCGACGCCGGCTTGACCGCCGCGGCGGCGGTAGCGTCCCGGTCAATCTCTCCCACGGGGACGGAGAGCAGAGTCCCGTCGGCGCGAGTCAGGTAGGCGGTGTTGCCGCGGCGGACCCAAGGCTGCTTGAGCTCGATGACTGCTCCGCCCTTGAGGACCACGACATCTCCGGCCAGGGCCAACGCCGTCGTTCCGGTGAGAAACGCGGCGGCGAGGCCCTGTCGGAGTGATTTCATTGCTGTTCCTTCCAGTTTTGCTCGATCGTCCTGACGGCTCCCGGCGTGATGTCCTGACGGACATTACCCTCCGAGAACAGCAGCGTGTCGATTATATCTCCGTCCGGGGCCACGGATTGGGACGCGCTGGCCATTCCCTCTCCCAGAGTCTGCGCGTAGCCGTTATAGATGGCGCTGGGATCGGTCGTATACCCGGGTTGCCCCGTCAGGAAGAAGAAACGGTAGCGATACGAGTTGCCCTCCGTGGCGCAGGGGCTGACCGAATCCGGCGTGAACGTGATGATCGAAAGGTAACCCTGGGTCGAGAACGGGGTGGACGTGGCTTTCTCGTTGCCCGACGCGAAATCCAGCACGAAGCCCGTGTTCCCCGCTCCACACGTGAGCGGATCGTAGGGAATGGGACAGGGCCCGACTCCGGTCACGGGCGTGATGTCGCGCAAGGAGCTGCGGTCGAACGTGAAATCGACCTGCCCCGTATCGGTCACGTAGTAGAAGGCGTTGGGCTCTCCCACCGGGTTGGGGGCCGCGAGCTCCGCGCGGTTGCCAGTGCCAAACGAGATGCCCAGCGCCGGGGGACTGAGCGTGCCTCCCAGGAAGACGATGCCGGGCTCGAAGAAGATCGGCTGATCGCAAGGGACGATCGTGACGGTCTTGCAGGTGTCGAACAGGTGGAACGGAACGTACCCGTGGGCCTCGCCGGAGCCCATCTGTCCGCGGAGCACCGCCGGATCCGGATTCGGCGTCAGATCGATGCGGTACATATTTCCGTTCATGTCGCCGATGTAGGCCACGTCGAGGTAGCCGTCATCGTCGTAATCGGCCACCGCGGGGTGTGCGGGCATGGGAGCGAAGTTGGTCATCGTGACCCCGTCGCCTTCGATTCCCTCAGTGGTCTTGAAGAGGATCTTGCCGGTCTCCACGTCCACAATGTAGAAGGCTCGCCCGTTGACCGCCGTGCCCGCGCCGACCAGGGCGGCGACGTTGTCGCCGGGGTTAAAGTTCGCGTCGAAGCCTCCGCCAAAGATCGCGACGTAGTGGTCTTCGAATGTCGGTCCGGGGTTCTGTCCCGTGAAGGTCCGGATCCGTCCGACGACCGGCCGCGACCAGGTTTCGCCCATGGCCGGAGGGGGAGAGAGTTGACAGCTGTCGGAGCAGGGCGCTCCCACGATGGGGTCGGCCGCGGGATCGACGACGTCGCCCATTTCCCAGAGAATCGACGGATACGGACGCTGCGGGACGCTCGTTCCGGCTTTACAACTGGTTCCGATGCCGGTCAGGTTCAAGCAGTGGGGAGAATTGTCCTTCGGGTCCAGCAAGACGCCCGTCGGATCGATCTCGTCGGGCTGCGTGACGTCCAGAGCGTAGTATCTCGAACCGCCCTGGCGTAGGCCTCCGACCAGCACGGTCCGCCATACGCGATCCGCCGGGGTCGGCGAGCCGGCGGCGGCGATGGCCGGATCGACGAACACGTCCGCCGCCGCCATGGATCCATCCACGAAATACTGCGGGAGCGGAGTGAAATCGAGCAGGGCCGGGAACTTGACGTTCACGGCGCGCGGCGCATACGCGAAGATTTCACGCCCGGTCCCCAGATCGTGGATCCCAACGAAGCCCGGGTCGCGATTGAACATGCCGGCGTCGAACGCGTGGAGGAATCCGTCATTGGATCCCACGTAAACGACCTTGCGGCGCTGAGCGTGCAAGTTCGCAAAGCTCAGATACTCGCTGCCCGGGCCGTTGGGCGCCAGATTCAACGAAAGATATTGGAAATATCGCGGAGGCTCGACGACCAACGCCTCGGAGTGAAAAATGTCGCCCAGCTTGTGGGCATACCCCGGAGGCGTGTTGGCCGAATCGGTCGGATCCTGCGGCGGGTTGCCGGGGATCGGTGGATCGTCCTGATAGTAATAGGAGTACTTTCTTTCGGTGGTCGTGGGCCCGATCGTCCCGATCGTCGAGGGTTTCACGTCGTTGAGGATCTCGTCTCGGACCCCGTAGTTGGTGCGGCCGCCCCGCAGGAATTGAACGGTGTTGACAGCCAGGGTCGTGTCGATCGTCTTCGTGGTGTCCAATCCCATGTAGCCCATCAGAAGGTCGAAACAGCCGGTCCCTCCACTCTTCTGGCAAGTGCCGGTATTGGGCAGCAAGTCCTGCCGATCCATTGGGATCTTGCCGCCGAGCGAACCGCTCGCAAAGATCATCTTGCGGCCGGGCCAGATCAGGATTGGGCCGTTGCCGGGCGGCGGCGGATCGAGCGGAGCCAGGTTGTTTCCGAGATCGGTTAACGGGCTCGTATAGCCCAGGACCCGGCCTGCGTTCCAAACCGGCTTGCGCACCGAGGCGGTGCCATTGTCGGGATCCGACTCGTCGGGATAGCTGCCGGTGCCGGGCACCGGCGTGGGGGTCACCGTCGGGACCGGCCCGCCCGGTGTTACGGTGGGAGCCGCCGTCGGCGAGGCCGCCGTCACGACTGGGATGACGCCGTTATTGAGCTTCAGGGCCTTCAGCGAGCCGCTCCAGATCGACCATTTGGAGAGCGAGCCATCCGCCACGTTCAAGTGACTCGGAACGGCCGCGCCGATCAGCGCCGTGTCGCTCAAGCCGCCCGAGAAGGCGGGCACTGCGGGAGCCGCGAAAGAGGTGGCCGTCCGCTTGAAGTCCAGGATGGACTCGAGAGCCGATTCCAGCGTGCTGCGGTCGGTCGCGGCGTACAAGGTACCGCCGCTGTTGTCGGCGATGCAGCTCAGATTCGTGAAGACGGTCGGGTCTCCCATCGCCACGACGTTGACGGGAATTCCGCGGATGGGAATGGTCGGGTCGACCGCGTTGGCGGCCGCGCGAGCTCCCGGCGCGCTCTCGGGCAGCAGCAGGTCTTTCAGGTCGCCCGCGACCCCGAGGCCGGTCCGCCCTCCCGTACACGGGTTGGAGTTGCATTCGTCGAGGCCGTCGGTGACGTAGACGATGATGAAGTTTCGACAGTCCACCGCCGGATCCGGGACCGTGGACGGCGCGAAGACGCTGTCCTTGAAGTAGTTGTAGGCGTCCTCGAGCGCTCCAGCCACGGGGGTTTGCGAGGCTGTCGCGACGACTTCCTTGGCGTCCTCTGCGAGGCGGTAGGCCGTGGTGACGTCCGGCGCGGCGGAATCGTAGGTCACGATGGACGACACGAACCGCAGCAGTTTCTTGATGGATTCGTCGGCGGAAGGACCTCCGGCCGGATAGTCGGTGGCCCTGTACGGATCCCAATCGCGCTTGAACGGAACGACCGGCCACCGCTCAGGAGCCGGAGGTTCGGTGCCGGTTGCGTAGGGCGAGCCGCCGTTGTTGGGGGAGTTCACCGACAAGTCATCTGGCGCGACGCCGGAATAGGGCGTGCCGTCTCTCGCCGTGAACCCGTTGAAGTGCGCGAAGCCGCCGCAGTCCCACGTCGTCGGGTCGCAGCTCGGGATATCCAGCGGGCAGGACTTGGCCGCGAAAGCGTCCAGCGGATACTGCTGATACGGCCGCGAGTAGTTCAACCCCGCCACTCCCACCCCAGGATACGGGCCGGTCGTCGGCGGGGCGGAACCGGCGTCGTACAGGGCGGCGTACATGCCCTGGTTGTGGCGATCGCAGGCGGTGACGGGAACGCACGGGGTGTCTGCCTTGCCGTCCGCGTCGTAGTCCGGAAACACCGGGCAGGCCTTCTTGTTGGTGCCGTCGATGCACGATCCCCACGGGGGATTGCCGGTGAGGTCGTCGCCCGCCGTGTACTTGGGCGGAAAGCTGAACTGGTCGCCCCGGCGATACTTGATGAACGCAATCTTGCTCGTGGAGACGAACGTCGTATCGGGGTCCGCCTGCGGATCGTCGAATCCGCGCAGGTTCGGGTCCAGCGGAATGAGGTTCGAAGGAGCCTTCTCGGTCGGGTTGATCGCCTTGTCTCCGTTGGCGTCCTGGTACGCGCAGAGGTAGTGGGGATATCCGGGATTGGTGCCCGGAGGCGAATCCAGAGCTTCCCACGGACACGGCGCGCAGTCGGCCTTCGGCGTGATGAGGATGCCGGCGCAGGGGCCGGGCGTCTGCATCGGCGGCGGCGGCGGAGCCATGGCCAGAAGACCTCGAACGGCCGGCGGAAGCCAGTTTGCGATCACCGGCAGCAGGCTTTGCGGGGGCATCGCGCCTCCACCAGTCGTCGGCGGAATGTAGATCGTCGGAGTCTTCGTCGGCGTGGACGTCACGACCGTCGGCGTCTTGGTCGGCGTGTTCGTCGCCGGGAGGGGCGTCGCCGTCTGGGTATTCGTCGGCACGGGGGTCTTCGTGCTCGTGGGCGTCACCGGCGTCGCCGTAAAGGTCTTCGTCGGCGTGTCCGTCGGGGTGATCGGTGTCGGCGTCTTGGTGTTCGACGGCGTCTTCGTCGGCGTGATCGGCGTCGCCGTGAAGGTCTTCGTCGGCGTGTTCGTCGGGACGGTGGGCGTGGGCGTCAGGGTATTCGTCGGCGTGTTCGTCGGGGTGATGGGCGTGCCCGTGAAGGTCTTCGTCGGCGTGAAGGTGTTGGTGGGCGTCAGGGTCTTCGTCGGCGTGTTCGTCGGGGTGATCGGCGTCGCCGTGAAGGTCTTGGTCGCCGTGAAGGTTTTCGACGGCGTCAGGGTGGGTGTCACCGGCGTCTTCGTCGGCGTCAGGGAAGGTGTCAGAGTGATCGTCGGCGTGTTGGTCGGAGGAGGGGTCGGCGTCGGAGTCTTGGTCTTCGGGGTCTTCGTCAGCGTCGGCGTGCTGGTCGAGGTGGGCGTCGCCGTGACCGTCGGGGTCGTCGTCGGAGTGACCGTGGGGACGGCCGGCGCCGCGAACTCTTCGACCTTGACGAAGATAAACGGGTCACCGTACGGATGATTCACGGCGGTCATTCGGAGCTCGAAGCCCGGCTTGTTCGGGTTGCGGTAGACGACCAGTCCCTCGGGATTGTTCTTGGTGAAGCCGGGTTTCTGAGAGTGCGGCCCGAAGGAGCCGCGCCAGGTGCCGGGGGTCGCACCGGGATACGGATACCGCGGGTCGGGTGTGTAGTTGCGCATGACCTTGTGGCCGAGCTGCAGAAACCGGCCGGCCTGCACGTCGGGATACTCCACCGGGTCGAAGACCGCGCTCGGCAGCCCGAGACAGCCTCCGTTGCTGCCCGCCGAGCTGACGATGCATTCGGCCAGGTAGAACCACTCGAGCCCGCCATTCTCCAGGTAGTCGTTCTTGTTGACGGCGCCCCCGATCGGCTCACCCAGCTTCGAGGGATCCAGGAGACCGGTGTCGGCGTTGGCGGCGCCCAGGGTCTGTTTGGGATTGCGGTAATAGGAGAACGCCCAATTGACGCCCGTGGTCTTCGTGATGACCTCGCGGAGCACGCTCTTGGCGATGCCAAGCTTGGACCCCTCGGCCCCCGCCGTCGTGCCTTCCGGGTAGACGAAATCGTCCATGTACGCGGGCAATCGATAGAAATTGGTGAAGTCGAAGTTCATGGAGTTCGAGGAGTCCAGGATCAGGAGAACGTCCGCCGACGCTCCGGCATTGGCCTGGAGCAGCTGGCGATCATCCGGCGTGGCGGGTGAGGCCATCATGAACAGCAGCAGGAAGGTGGCCGCCGCACGATGGCGCGCCGCCCAACCTACGAGGCCTCTTGAAGTCGTAACCGGACGCTGTCTCATCGGGAATCTCCTCAGAACGGGAGGCGGGCCGGGAGCGGTCCGACTTCCACGTCTGCTACGAGTGACTTGGAATACTTCAGGAACCGGTCGTCTGCGCCTCGGGAGCGCAGCTCAAAAGCGTAAAGGTATTGGGCGCGCGACCCCTGCTCGTTGATGATGCCTCCCCGGTAGGGACGCCGTCCCAGGCGCCCGGGGGTGCTCACCTTCACGTCGATGTCGTTTTGATTCTGCAGGAAGCTCCCGGGCAGCAGCGAGCCCTGGCGGAACTGGTGTCCTTCCATGTTGAAGAGGACATACCCGAAGGGATTGCTGGTGCTGTCGGCCTTCTTGAACTCGTTTCGCGTCAGAAAGGATTGCGTGTTGTTCATCTCGACCGAAGACCAGCGCACCCCGGCGTCGGCGGCGTAGAAGCCGCGGTTGACCGACCATTCATTGGCCGCGATCCGCGATTCCGTGGAGGTGATCAGCATCAGCGCGATGCCGATGACGGTCAGGATCGCCAACACCAGGATGGCGACGACCAGGGCGGCGCCTCGTTCGCTGCGTCGTGTGCGCATGGTCATCCCTGAAACTCGTAGTTGCGAAGGTTGATCTTGATCGTTTGGACTCTTCGGCGGTATCGACCCGGAACGGCCGTGATCGGGGGGCCCGAGGCCGGGAGCACGTCCATCAGACGAAAACCGGTGGCGCCCGGCCCGCGGTAGTTCGGGTCCGGGTCGTGCGCCTTGGCCAGAAGTGAGACCATCACGCCCCGCAGACGGGGACAGTGCGCGGCCGGGGGGATGCCGGGATGTTCGTTGCTGCCCGGAAACGGGTTCTGGCTCTGGAAGGCCACGTCGGCATACAACGGCTCGGCTGCAACATTGGGCTGCCACTCGTCCCCGCCCAGGGTCGTCGAGACATTCGGATCCTGGTTGAAGGGATCGGTATACGGCTTTGCGTCCAGGCGCGTGACCGCGAAGTCTCCGTTGGTGTCGACCCCGTACGCGATCTGCAGGTCCTCGACGTCGTCGGCCAGCGGACTGACCTCGAAGTGGTTCCCGCGCCGGATGCCCTGAGCCAGATACGGATGCTGGCCCAGCGGGTCGCAGCCTGGCCCCGGCGTGCCGCCGCAGGTCGGGAGCATCCCGATGAAGAAGATGATGTCGTCCATGATTCCGGCCCGACGCACCTTCCCGATGGCCGCGGGCAGCTGCGTGCTCTTGACGGAAGGCATTTCGGGGTTGTACCGCATGGCCGTGGCGTCGCCAAACGCGACGGGGCCAAACGTCAGACCCGGAGATCTCAGGGTCGTCGGCACCGAGATCGCGCCCACGTTGTAGAACGGCTGTGCGAATCGCTGCGTCAGGCTGGGAGGCGGCGGAGAGCAGCCCGTGTGCAGGTCGGAGTTTCCGTCCTCGACCACGACGTACATCTTGTTGGTCCCGGTGACGCTGGCGGTGTAGGTGTCGACCGTCGTGAACTGGGGCCGCTGAGGGCTTCCCGACGTGGAGTCGTCGTTGAGATGCTCACCGATGAGCGGATCGCCGACGATCTCCTTGACCAGAACGTTCTCGGTTCCGGTGCAGCCCCCGCCGCCACAGCCCGACGACTGATCGAACCCGATCAGCGGCGAGAGGATGACGCCTCGGATCTCGATCATGTCCGTCCCGGGACGGATGGTGACCGTCGAACCGCCGCCGTCCGCCGTATCGATGGTGCCGGAGGTGATGTTGTTGTAGAAGCCCGAAACGTTGATCCCTGGCCACGCGGGATTGGCATTGGCATTGATGACGGCCTGGGTGATGAAGAGGCCGCCGGCCCCCGCCATCCGGATGACTTTGGTCATCTGGTAGACGCCGTAGCGGACGTTGCCCTGGGCGTCGGCGACGTCGGTCTCGCTCTTGTTGATGCGCGAGCTCGCGTCGAAAACGGCCAGAAGGCCCAGCATCGCGATCATCAGAAGGAGCGTCACGACGATCATCTCGATCAGCGTGAAACCGGCCGCCGGGTGACGCCGGGCGCGAGCCCCTGTGCTGCAGGCGCTCATCGGAAGTTCCCCGCGGGGTCCGGGTTGCGCAGGAAGCCCGAGACCTGCGCGGTCCTCTGGCCGATCCCCAGCAGCGATCCGGTGCCTCCCGGCCTAACGGAGCTGACCGTCACGTCGATCTTCTTGAAATCGTACGGGTTGCCCACGGTAGTGACCTGTTGAAGGATCCAGGGATTCGGCGTGCAGCCGGGAGCGAGGCAAACCGGCTCCGAGGAGGTCCAGTGCGTCACCGTATACGTGCGCACGAGCGGATTCCGGACCGACGTGGCCGAGATGACCTCCGTCAACGGGTCCGGCAGTCGCGTCGGAAGATCGTTGGGATAGTTCCCATCGGCAGCCGGTCCCCCGTTCAAGTCGAGCTGCGGCTGGTAGCCGGGAAATACCAACGGATCCGGCTCGGGGATGGGGATGCTCATGAGCTGTTCCAACCGGTCCCGCGCGAGGTTGTTGATGCTGGTGTATTCGTTGGCCGCGTAATTGGATCTGACGCTGCCAATGAAGAGCGGCGCGATCGCCAACAGGATCAACGCGAGCAGCACGCTCGCGATCAGCAGCTCGACTAAGGTGACGCCGGCTTCGCGGCGAAGGCGGGTCGCGTTCATTTCCAGTCCACCGGTGTGATCACCTGGATTCGGCCGTTGACGGCGGTGCTGATCGAGATCGAGTTTCTGGGGATGGAGTTCGTGGGACCCTCCACCGTGATCACGGACGGCGTCAACGGCGGATTGCTGAGCCGGCCGTCTCCGCCGAAAATCACGGTGCCCCCGACTGGTGTGGCCAGAAACCGCGCCGCGTTGCGGGGCAGAATCAGCAGTTGCGGAACCGGGGTCGGCGTCCCCGCCAGCGGCGCGGACTGGATGGTCAGGAACTGGATGGGGGGAGTGACCGATCCGATGGCCACGGTCACGGGTTGGTTTTGCTTGACCGCCGTCATTCGCGCCGCGGCCAGCGTCACGGAGATCTCCCGCGCGGCGCTCTTGAGCGCGTTGCGCTGCGCGATCTTGAGCATGTACGGAACGCCCACCAGCGCCATGGCGGCGAAGATGGCCATTACCACCAGAATCTCCACGAGCGTGAAGCCATGGCTTCGATCGACCGACGCATTTGGGACCATTACGTAGCGACGTAAAGCGATTCCCGTGCCGTGTATCTCACTTTGTCGCAAGGCTCTTGTTTCACAGGCGTTTAGCAATTCCATGCCCCCTTGGGTCTCGAAGAAATGAGCCAGCTTTCGTTACTTCGGGTAACAGACGTTCATCTTCGAATTCGACGGCCCCTGAGGCCAATTCGCCGGGTTTATGGACCCTAGTGTAGCGGCTTGTCGGTCCCATGTCGACGATCTCGGAGGTGCGATCTCGGGCTCCGGAGTCCCGACTCGACTCTGAACGCTCGACTCCCTACACTGATCTCAGTTGATCGCACATGTGGCCCGTTAAGCGAAGATCGGCCGCCGTCGAAGAGCTGCTCGTCAAGCTCCACGCCCGCAAGTGGAAGACGGACGTGGAGCGGGATGAGCTGGTGCGCGCCGTCGCCGCGCTGACGGACCTGGAGGTCGGAGACGTCGCCTGGATGGGTGTGGAGACCGACGTCGCGCTGCGCCAGGGAGGCCTGGCGATGCTCAAGCGGTTTCCCTACGACGCGGCCGCGGCGTCCTTGTTCCCGTTTCTGGCCTCCAAGACCGAGGCGGTGCGGCGCCAGACCATGCAGTCTCTGGAGCAGCTGGCGGGGGGAAACTTCCTGGACCGCATCCAGGTGTTCATGGGCAATCCGGATCCCGTGGTCGTTCACGCCGCGCTGGACTACCTCCGCCGCAATCCCAACGAGCGCGCGCTGTCCTGGATCGCCAAGGCACTGACTTCCGAGAATCCGCCGGCCGTCCGCAAGAAGGCCTTCGGCATCATCGAGGCGACGAGCTCCGCCCGGGTCGGGCCGATGGCGCTGATGGCGCTGGACGATGAGGACGAAGAGATCCGATTCCGCGCCGTTCAGCTCCTCTCCAAGTATCCCGACGAGTCGCAGCTGGCGCCCCTGCTGAATCATTGCCGCAACGATTCGCACCGGGTCCAGGACGCCGCGATCGCCACCCTGGCCCCGCTCCTGGCTCGCTCGCAGAAGTGGAACGACGAGCTGCTGCCCCTGCTCTCCGATTCGAACCCCAAGGTGCGCCAGCTGGCCTCCCGCATCATCGCGACTCAGGACCCCGGCCACATCGCCGAGGCGTTCCTCCGCACCTTCCGCACGACGTACGGCCCCGCCAAGGACCTCGCGGTGGACGCGCTCCGCGAGCTGGGCCCGCAGTTCATCCGCGCGTTCCTGGACCGCGGCTCCTCTGCGGACCCGGTCGAGAAGGCGTTGGCCGTGTCCATCGCCGTCACCATCCGTTCGGCGGAGGCGGTCCCGCACTGCATTCGGTTTCTTTCGGACGATGATTGGTGGCTGCGCGATCGGGCCGCGCTGGCGCTGGCGGAGATTCGGGATGAATCAGCGCTGCCCCACCTCCTCAAGATGCTTCAGAACCCCGAATCCAGCCTCTCGGCCGCGGCTGCCCTCGGCATCTGGGGAACGCCCAAGGCGCTTCCGGGCCTGCTGGAGGCCTACAAGGCGGCCAAGAACCAGCGGGAGCTCCGGCTGGAAATCCTGGACGCCTTTGGAAAGATCGAGGATCCGCGGATCGCCGCCCTGCTGGCCAACATCGTTCAGGTCGACTCGGAGCCCCTGGTCAAGGAGAAGGCCGCCCAGATTGCCGCCCAACGCACCGGAACCTTCCTGGGGCAGGCGCCCGGCGCGCGCGTGTTCGCGCCGCTGGACTTCACTGCCACTCCCAAGCCCACGTTGAACGACCTGCTGCGCCACGCGCGCGCCGTGGGGGCCTCCGACGTGCACATCTCGGCGGGCACGGTGCCGCAGTTGCGGGTGTACGGCCGCCTGGGGCCGCTGCCGATGCCTCCGTCCACCACCCAGCAGGTGGATGGGTGGCTGTCCACGCTGCTGACCGACGGGCACAAGCAACTGCTGGAGGAGAAGCGACAGCTCGATTTCTGTTACAAGGACTCGGAGCTGGGCCGCTTCCGCACGAACCTGTTCTACCAGCGCAAGGGGCCGGGAGCCGTCATGCGGCTGGTGCCCTACGAGATCCCCAATTTGACCGACATCCGTTTGCCCGAGAGCCTCTGGGAGATCACCTCGTACTCGCAGGGGCTCATCCTGGTGACGGGTCCCGCGGGCTGCGGCAAGACGACGACGCTCGCGGCCCTGGTGGACCGCATCAACGAGACCGAGCGCGGCCACATCCTGACGGTCGAAGACCCGATCGAGTACGTCCACGCCAACAAGGAATCCCTGGTCAACCAGCGGGAAGTGCCCTCCCACTCGCGATCCTTCGCCAAGGCGCTGCGGCAATCGCTGCGCGAGGATCCCGACGTCATCCTCGTGGGCGAGATGCGCGACCTGGAGACGATCTCGCTGGCGATCACGGCTTCCGAGACGGGCCACCTCGTGCTGGCGACTCTGCACACGACCACGGCCTCCTCGACGGTGGATCGCATCATCAACGCGTTCCCGTCCGACCAGCAGGGACAGATCCGCATGATGGTGGCCGACTCCCTCAAGGCGGTGATCTCGCAGTCGCTGCTGCCGCGGCGCGACGGCGCGGGGCGGATCGCGGCCTACGAGATCCTGCGCAATACGCCCAACGTGGCCGGGTTGATCCGGGACTCCAAGACCTTTCAGATCCCGACCGCGATTCAAACCGCGGCCTCCTCCGGGATGATCCTGATGGACGGCGCGCTGCTCAACCTCGTTCAGGACGGCTCGATCGAGCCGCGTGTCGCGTACGACCGGGCGCAGCGGAAGGAAGCGTTCGAGCCGTTCCTGCAGGCCGAAGAGGGGGCGTCCGCGTGAGCGCGCCGGCGCCCAAGGGGCCTCCGGCGGAGGGCGACCTCCACGTGACGGCCGCCGGAAATCGGATCGACCGATTCCTGGCGATCCTGCCCAAGCGATCGGGCTCCGATCTGCACCTCTCGGTGGGATCGCCTCCGATCGTGCGCATCGACGGCGAGCTCGAGCGGATGCGGTATCGCGTCTTGACCGAGGGGGACTTCTTCAACCTGGTGGGCCCGATCACGCCGCCCAAGACCTGGAAGAGCTTCCAGGACTCCGGGGACGTGGACTACGCCTACCAGATGGGCGAGCAGGCGCGCTTCCGGGTCAACCTCCTCCAACAGGAGCGGGGCTCGGCCGCCGTCTTCCGTCTGATCCCGTCCAAGGTTCCCACCGCCGAAGACCTGAACCTTCCCGCCGCCGTCTCCGGGCTCTACGCCGTGCGGCGCGGCATGATCCTCATCACGGGCCCGACCGGAAGCGGCAAGTCCACGACCCTGGCCGCGATTCTGGATCGGATGAACAAACGGCTGGCGCACCACGTGGTGACGATCGAGGATCCCATCGAGTTCATCCACAAGAACGACAAATCCATCTTCACGCAGCGCGAGATCGGCCCGGACGTTCCCAGCTTCGCCGACGGGGTGAAAGCGGCCATTCGCGAGGACCCGGATTGCCTGCTCGTGGGCGAGATGCGCGACTTGGAGACGATGCGCATGGCGTTGACGGCCGCGGAAACCGGGCTGCTGGTCTTCGCGACCGTCCACACCAACTCCGCGGCCAAGGCCGTGGACCGGATCATCGACGCGTTCCCGGCCGCCGAGCAGGAACAGGTGCGCATCGTCCTCGCGGAGGTCCTGCGGGGCGTCGTCGCGCAGCAGCTGCTGCGCAAGAAGAATGGCGGACGGGTTCCGGCGTACGAGATCCTGCTGGGCTCTTCCGCGCTCTCCAACGCGATCCGCGAGGGCAAGACCGCGGGCATCAACAATCAGATCCAGACCGGCAAGTCCAAGGGAATGATCTCGATGGATCAATCCCTGACGGAGTTGGTCAAGCAGGACGTCGTCGAGCCCAACGAGGCGCTGGATCGCGCGATCGACAAGGAATCGTTCAAGACGCTGCTCGCGGGGCTCAAGAAGCCCGCGTGACCCCTACACCGGCAGACGCAGCGTAAAGACGGCTCCTCCCCCGTCGCGGTCCGTCACTTCCACCGTGCCGCCGTGGAGCTCCGCGATCCGGGCCACGATCGCCAGGCCGAACCCCGATCCCCCGGGCTTGGACGAGAAAAACGGGAGAAAGATTTTTTCTCTCTCCGCGGCGGGCACTCCCGGCCCGCGATCGGCCACGGAGATCTTGACATCCCCCTCCCCCGCGGCGCCCCACAGCGCGACGGCGTCCTCCGCGGAGCGGCGCGCCTCCGGCGTGGCCTCGACGGCGTTGCGGAGCAGGTTCGCGATCGCCCGACGCAGCAGCACCGCGGAGCCGGAGACCTCGGCAAAATCGCCGGACTGCATCACGCGCACGCCCGGATAGGCGCGTTCGGTCTCGGCGACGGCGGCATCCGCGACTCCCGCCAGATCGATCGCGTCCGGGACGAAGCCCTCGGGCTTGGCGAAGAGCAGAAAGTCGCTGGTGACGCGGCTCATCTCCTGCGCTTCCTGGCGGATCGCGCGCACGTATTCGGCCGCCCGCGCCGGGTCCGGCGAGCGCAGCGCGAGATCCGCGAAGCCGTCGATGGCGGCGGCGGCGTTGCGAAACTCGTGGGCGGCTCCGGCCGAGACCTGGCCCAGATCGGCGAGGTGGCGGACCAGCGCGACCCGGCCCTCCAACAGACGGATCTCGGTCAAATCCGAGAACAGGACCACGGCCCCGAGGAAGCGTCCGTCGGCTCCTTCGGCGGGGGTGGCGGTCACGCCCAGCACGCGCTCGGGTTCGGTCTCGCGCCGCCAGTGGACTTCCTGCCGCCCGGCCACCACGCGCTTCTGCAGGACTTCGCCCACGAGCGCTCGAAACTCCTGCGCTTCGGAGAGGACCTCGGTGAACGCTTCGCCGCGCCCCTCCCGGGGCAGCCGCAGGATCTCGCGCCCCGCCTCGTTCAGCTCGACCACGAGACCCTGCGGATCCACGGACAAAAGCCCGGTCGGCAGATTGCGGGAGAGCGTGCGCGCCGCCGTCTCGAGGTCGTCGGCCCTTTCCTTCTGGCTGCGCGCCAGCCGCTCCAGCTCCTCTTCCTTTTCGTGCAGAGCCGCGATCGTGCTTTCGAAGCGCGTAATCAGGAAGTCGCGCTCGTCGCCATGCTCGCGAAAATTCTCGGGCGCTTCGCCGGCGGCTTCCAGAAGCCGCTCGTAGGGGGCCAGCAGCGAGCGCAGATAGAAGGCGGCCAGCACCACCAGCGCCGCCGAAGCCAGGGGCACGAAGAGGGACAGCTTGCGCGCGTATTCGCGCAGCGGCCCGCCCGCGCCAGGGTCCACGGCGATGACGAAGAAGCGCTGATCGGCGGCCAGCGTCGAGACGGCCGCGCCGTTGGCGCCCCAGCCGTGCGTGATGCGGCCTTCCGGGGGGCGCGGGCCGCTCAGCACGGCCGGCGACTCGGAGGCACGGGGGCCCAGGGCCCGGACCCTCTGCCCGCGCGCGTTGTAGATCGCCAGATAGACGATGTCGGGCTCCAGCGTGCCGATCTCCATCGCCTCGTCTCCGTCGGATCGGGTGCCGGAAAGCGCCGCGCGGCGCAGGACGGCGTCCACGCGCCGCTCCGCTTCCAGATTTCCCCAGACGACCGCGCTGCGGAAGAAGAGGAGGGTCAGGAAATTCAAGAAGAGGATCAGTAGCAGGGCGATCCACAGGAACAAGCGCGACTCGCGCCGGAACGTGCGCGGCACATTGGAGGCCTCGGCCTTGCGATTCATGCGGGCCCTTCGGCCGCCCGGCGGGTCAGTGCGCGGCTCTCGAAAAACATCCAGATGCCGACCGTGAGCCAGATCAACTGGCCCATCCACTGGCCGCTTCCGGGCCAGCCGAAGTGCGAGCCCAGGATCCACAGAATGGATGCTGCGGAGAAGACGACGTAGGGAACGCCGCCGAACAAGGCTCCAAACGGCATCGGCCAGAGCAGGTACTGCGACCCCAGCCCCGGCGCGACGAAGAGGAGCACGAGAAACAGGAACAGGCAGGCGCGCGCGGGCTCCCGGTGGCGCAGCCAGACGATCGCCCCCAGCGCGGCGATCAGGCCCACCACGCCCACGGCCGGCCCGAAACGCGGATCGTAGAGGACCAGCTCCGAAAGCCCGTAGGAGCGGGGCACCGAGTAGTACACCAGCAGGCTGCGCGCGATCGTGCGCCACGAGGCCGCGTACGGAAGCAGGGTCAGGAGCGGCACGGCGTAGGCCGCGGCCACCGTCGCCGCGCCCTGGCGCCGGCGCAGCCAGAGCAGTGGATGCATCAGCGTGATCTGTTTGGCGGCCACCGAGAGCCCCAGCATGACGCCGGCCTTCAGTCCTTGGCGCCGCTCATCGCGCCCGTACGTGCCGAGCAGCGCGGCCATGAGAAACGCCACCGACAGGCCGTCGAACTGTCCCTGAACCGAGTTGACCCAGATGGGGACGGGGTTGGCCAGGTACGACAGCGCGGCGGCGCGGGCCGAGATCGCCCCGGGCACGCGCCCGGCCAACCGATAGAGCAGCGCCGCGATCGCGACGTCGACCAGCGTCAGGAACGTGCGCTGCACTGCCGCGAACTCGTCGCCGCCCCGCGACAGCGCCCGGAAGCCTCCGAGCAGCCATGCCCACGGCGGGAAGAAGTGGTAATCGGTATCCCGCCAGAGGTCGAGGCCCTGGGCCTGCGCCTGCGCGATCGGGATCCAGTAGTGATCGAACTCGTAGAGCCGGGGCGCCTCGATGGCCAACCACAGGCGAAGCGCCACCAACGCGGCCGCGCAAAACAGAAACAGGGCCGCCCGCGCGCGCGCTTCAGGCGCAATGGGCGAGTCGCGCTCTAGGGCCATAGGGACCGATACCGCGTGATGAGCGGGTCCGCGAAAAACCAGGACGCGATCGCGCCCAGCGCCAGGAAGACTCCAAAAGGCAGGCGGGTCTTTCCGTCTCCGCCTTTGGCCAGGATCAAGCCCACGCCGATCACGCTTCCGGACAGCGACGCCAGCAGCAGCGTCACGATCACACCCGACGGGGACAGAAAGGCTCCGATCATCCCGAGCATCTTCACGTCGCCCAACCCCATGCCTTCCTGTCCCGCGATCTTCTCGTAGACGAAGGCCAGCAGGTAGAGCCCTCCGGCTCCCAGGGCCGCCGCCAACGCGGCCTGAAGGGGCGTGCGCCGTAGGGAAACGAAGGACAGCGCCAGCCCCACGACGATTCCTGGAAGGGTGATCAGGTCGGGCAGGATTTGGAACTCGGCGTCGATGGCCAGCAGCGCGAGGCCCGCCGAGCACAGGAACGCC
Organism: Acidobacteriota bacterium; assembly: GCA_040005945.1. GTDB lineage: Bacteria > Acidobacteriota > Thermoanaerobaculia > UBA5066 > Gp7-AA6 > DAHUXD01. The sequence goes on along the minus strand of JBDTXY010000001.1, from coordinate 3,359 downwards.
CCGGAGAAAAAGTCTCCCCAGGACGGCGCGCGGAGAAACACCAGCGCCCACAGAGCGCCGTTGGCGAGCTCCATGAGCGGATATCGGTAGGAGATCGGAGCGCGGCAGACCCGGCAGCGTCCTCGAAGCAGGATCCACGAGAAGACGGGCACGTTGTCTCGGGCCAGGATGCGCGCGTTGCACGACGGACAGTGGGAGGGAGGCGAGACGATCGACTCGTCGCGCGGCAGCCGATGCGCGACGACGTTCAGGAAGCTGCCCACGAGAAGGCCCGTCAGCGCGGCGGCGATCCAGCCCAGGCTTCCGAGCGATTCCCAGGGCGCGATCATCGGGCGCGCCGGCGAACCGGCTCCCCCTGGAACCAGAGCCCGAGCATCGTCAGGAGCGCCAGACCCGAGACGACGCAGCCGGCATAGAACGACATGGGGCGGTAGCGAAACACCACGCGGTGCGATCCCTCAGTCAGCGCGACCGCGCGGAAATACCCGTCCGCCCTCATCAGGGGCAGGAGCCGGCCGCCCTCTTCCGCGATCCAGCCGGGATAGTGCAGATCGGTCAAGACCAGCAGTCCAGGATGGCTCGTCGTCACCTCGGCCACGACGCGCTCGGGGAGATCCTCCGCCAGCCTGGCGATCAAGAGCGGGTGCGCCGGCGAAGCCTCCGGGTCGGGCACGGGACGCCGGTCCAGGAGCACTTCGGACGTGAGATCCACCTGTCCCGCGGCCACGCGCTCCCAGGCGCGCTCCGCGTCCGGCTCGATGCGATAGCCGCGGAGGAACGAGAGCCTCGGACGGTAGGGGGCCAGGGGCGCCCGAAAGAACTCGCCCATCTTTCGGGATGGAAGCCTCGCGGGTTGAAACGGCGTCCAGAGCGCTCGCGCGCTGGCGGCCCCGGCCGGCAGCGTGTCTTCGGCGATCGACTGCTCGATCGCGGCGATGCCGGCGGTCTTCAGAGGCGCGGCCGTGCGCAACGCCGCCACGCCACAGGTCAGGTTGGTGTAGCCCAGCAGCGACTCCCGCTGGCGTCGGAGCACGCCGGCGTCGAACCGGTCATCGTGGAGGACCCAACCCCAGAGCAGGCTCATCGGCGGCGTGACGACGCGCCCCGCCACCCGCGACAGCGTGCGGACGTCTTCGGGACAGCTGCGGATCTCGGACTCGGGCGCAAAGCGCGGCAAGGACGCCGACGCCTGCGCGAGCGTCACGATCAGGCAGGCGGCCGCCGCCCCCGAGAGCAGCGCGCCGAGCGGCGGACGTCCGTTCGCGAACAGCGCCATCAGACCCAGCGCCGCACAGCCCCCGGCCGAGGCCAGCCGCACCTCCCAGGGCTGGGGCGACAGCGCACAGACCGCGACGCCGCACAGCGCCAGGACGGCGAAGACGAGGCGACGCCGTCCGGCGGCCACGGTAAAGCGGAGGCTGTCGATGCCCAAGCCCGCCAGCGTCGCCACCGCCAGGCTCGTCCACGCCAGCCACTTGGCGGGATAGCGCACGCGGTCCAGCGGAGGCAGGCTGCGAAGCCATGACCCCGGCGGCCCATGCATCGCCAGGAGGATTCCGGCCAGCGCGCAGAGCACGAGAATCCGGGCCAGCCGGCGTCGGTGCTCTTCGCCAAACGCCGCGGCCGCGGCCACGAGGATCAGCGGTCCGATGTAAAGAGAGGCCAGATACGTGCCGGCGCCTCCCTCCGGCGCAAGTCCCGCGGCCGAAACCGCGGCCGCGGCGCCGACATCTCCCAGATCCCGCGAGGCGGCCGGCAGCGGATGGCGGCGATCCGATCGCGCCAGCAGCTCTCCCATGGGAAGCAGCACCCATCCGGCCAGAGCGAGACCCAGAGCCACGCCGCCCGCCAACCTCCGCAGCGTTGCGCCCCGCGAAAGCGGGACGGCCGGCTCGGGAAATTCCGGCCGGGGAAACACCGCCAGGACGAGCGCCAGGCCGATCGTCGCGGCGGAGAGCTCGGGGCTCCCGGCCATCGCCTGCAGGCCCACCAGCGCCGCCAACCCCAGCATCGCCGCCCGGGTTCGAAGCCCTGAACGCGCCAGAGAAACAATCCCCGGCAGATAGGCGAACGCGCCGAAGTGATTCCAGTACACCGAGAGGGATGCGGCATAGCCGGATGCGGCGAAGGCCGCGGCGCCGAACAGGGCGCCCGCGTCCGAAACGGCCTCCTCCTTGAGCAGCCGACGGGCTCCCCAAACGGCGATCGCGAAGTGCAGCAGGAGGAATAAGGCTGCCGCCAGGGCCGGGGAACGGATCAGGAAAAGGAGGCTCGGAGGGTAGAAGACTCCCGACTGCCCATTGGCGAGCCAGGGCTCGCCGGTGCCGGACAGCGGATTCCACAGCGGGATTCCTCCCGCCCGCAGCCGATCCGCCGTATAGAGCTTGAGCGGGTAGAAGAAGTCGCCCTGGTCGCGAAAGGAAGGCGCCTTTCGAAAGAACAGCGCCGGGGCGAGCCAGATCAGAGGGGGAAGAAGCGCCGCGGCCGCGGAGACCGAGGAGACGAGCCGTCGGCGCAGCAGCACACGACGATTCTAGTCAGTTATCCGTCGTCAGTTATCAGTTATCAGTGCAAACCGGGAACGAGACACGCTGAAAACTGAAAACCCCCGACCTAGTTTTGAGTGCCTTCGGGCCACTGCAGGAAAACACCATTGGAGAACAGGATGTCGTCGTTGAAGTTTGTGGTCGTCCCGCAGGTGATCGGGTCGTTGGCTCCATCTTTTCCTCGGGAGCGGATGTTGTAGGCCTGGCTCCCGGCGGCGAGTCCGTACCGCAAGAAACGCGTCCACCCGTCTTTCAGCGGCGCCTGCGCGATGTAGGTCGGCGACAGATTCTGGAAGCTTGTCGCCGCCAGCAGGGGTCCATTCGCTGTGTACGACCCGGTCGGGCACGCCGCAGCCGGATAGTTGTCGTTGTCCACGGCGTACGACTCGACCGCGGTCGCCAGGGCGCGCATGTCGCTCATCGTGCGCTTCTGCTTGCCGCGCTGCACCGCGTTCAACAGGTTCGGAATGGCGATCGCCGCCAGGATCCCGATGATCGCGATGACGATCAGCAGCTCGATCAACGTAAAACCGGATTCTGTCTTCTTCATCTTTCCTCGACGATGGTTGGTGCTTTGTCCGTTCATGGCTCGTCGACACGTTTCGCCAGCTGAAAAAACGGCCCCGATCGCTCGGGGCCGTTCCGGATTTCATCGCATCCGAGTTAGTTCTGGGTACCTTCGGGCCACTGCAGGAACGAGCCGTTGGAGTACACGATGTCGTCGTTGAAGTTGGTCGTCGTGCCGCACGTGCCGCCGTCGGAAGCGCCGCCGTTACGTCCGGTCGACCGGATGTTGTACGCCTGCGAGTCGCC